>CAPYQR010000058.1:3162-5736 GCA_948742005.1 uncultured bacterium | reverse complement strand
ACCCGCGGGGAAACAGATGCCGTGTTCCAGCTTGAATCGGGCGGGATGAAAAAACTTGTAAAACGTTTAAAACCAAACGTTTTTGAAGATTTAGGCGCGCTTGTTGCGCTTTATCGCCCCGGGCCTTTGGAAGCAGGCATGGTTGATGATTTTGTCGACAGAAAACACGGCCGTCAGAAAATTGAATACGCCCATCCTTTGTTGGAAAATATCTTAAACGATACTTACGGAACAATTTTATACCAAGAGCAGATTATGCAGATTTTCCAAATCTTGGCTGATTATTCACTTGGCGATGCGGATATGGTTCGCCGTATGATGGGGAAAAAGAAGCTCCAGCAAATGGCGGAACAAAAAGAACGTTTCGTTAAAGCAACCCAATCAAAAGGCATGGCGAGCGAAAAAGCAATCGGGCTTTTTGAACAAATTGAAAGTTTTGCAAAATATTGCTTCAATAAAGCCCACTCATCCGCTTATGCTTTCGTTGCTTATCAAACAGCGTATTTAAAAGCACATTATCCTGTTGAATTTATGTGCGCAATGTTAACATCAGTCGCCGATAAACAGGAAAAAACCCAGCAATATATTCTTCAATGTCAATCACAGGGAATTGAGGTTTTGCCGCCTGATATTAACAATTCAAATTCGCAATTTACACCTGATGGCAATAATATCCGCTTTGGGCTTGCTTCAATTAAAAACGTTGGGGAAGCGGTTATTGAACAAATCGTCAAAGAAAGAAAAGAAAAACCTTTTGAAAGCTTTTTTGATTTCTGTTCGCGTGTTGATTCAAAATGCCTGAATAAAAGAACTCTTGAAAGCTTAATTAAAGCAGGAGCATTTTCTTGTCTTGAAAAATCAAGAAAACAGCTTTTATGTAATCTTGATTCAATTGTTGAATTTGTCCAAAACTCTGCAAAAGCAAAATCCTCCGGTCAAGTCAGCCTTTTTTCAGCCTTATCGGGCGATGCACAGGAAGAATTAAACATCCCGACTTTTCAAATGCAGGGAAGTGCTGAGGATGAATTTGCAGATAGTGAAATTCAGATGTTTGAAAAAGAATTAATGGGAATTTACGTTACTTCACATCCTCTATCCTCAATTAAAGACACATTAAAATACTTAACAACCCAAACAATAACAGATATTCTGGAAGCTCCCAAACAAGATATGAATGTAACTTTGTGCGGTTTGTTGGAGCAAATTTCTCAAAAACCGACAAAAAAAGACCCGTCAAAATTTATCAAAACAGGTTTTATTGAAGATTTGACAGGAAGAATTAATATTGTTGCTTTTCCTAAGGTTGTTGAAAATTTCGGCGCATTAATTGAGTCGGAACAAACGGTTATTTTGAAAGCAAAAGTAAACATAAGGGATGAAGAAATTAACCTTGCAATTAACGAAGTCCGTCCAATTGAAGATGTTTCTCTGGTTACGATTAAGTTTTTGGCTGAACTTGAAATGGAAGAAAACGTTCTGTTAAAAGAACTTTTAGCAAAACATAAAGGGAAAAATCCTGTTGTGATTGATTTTGAAGCACCGGATGAAAAAGACAATTTATCAAGATATCAAATGCTTACAAGCAACCATCTTTGGATTGACTTAGAAGATGATTCCGCTCAAAGAGAATTGAGCGCAACATTTAAAGATAAACTTGAAATTACGGTGAAAAGTCTTTCTCGATAATTATGTTTACAAAAATCCATAAAAATGTTAAACTTTTATTAAATAGTGGAAAATTATAACTATTGATAAAACCTCTATATGGAAATAGTTTAAAAATTAATGAAAAAGGATTTTAATTATGTCAAGTACAATAACAGGTCTTGGTTCCGGATTTGATATAGAAGCTTGGGTATCACAGCTTGTAAGTGCTAAAAAATCTTCAACTGTTGCTCCTTTGCAAAACAAATTAAACACGCTTAATTCTAAATCAAGCGCGGTTTCAGGTCTTGAAACAAAATTTAAAACATTAAAATCCTCTCTTGAAGCGTTTACAAAAGTTGTCTACGGTTCTTCCAAAGACATGTGGACAAACACTTCAATAACTTCATCAAATAATGCTTATGCTACAGCAACCTCCTCGGGTTCTGTTTCGGCAGGCGATATAAATCTTAGAATTGAACAGGTTGCAACGGCAACAACTGCAAAAAGTGCTTCCTCATTAGGGCTTGTAACCCCTGAAAATATTGCAAATACGGAATATTCCCTCCTTGCAAACGGACAAACCCGTGCAGGAACTTTTTCTATGTTTTTGGATGGAAAACAATACGAAATTAAAATAGATGAACACGATACACTTGGCGATATTATGAATAATATTGAAGAAAAATCAAACGGTAGAATCAAAGCAGACATTGATTCCAACGGTAATTTTTCAATCAAAGCTTATGATAAAGACGGAAACGTTGATAAAAATGCAACCCTAACCCTTGGTTCAAGCGGCGATACATCAAACTTTGCAACAGCTCTTAAACTCCATGATACAAAAGGCACATATTCATATACAAGTGAATATCCCGTTTCAATTGCTAACGCAGATAAAACGTTTGCAAGCGGTCAATCAGGCTTAGA
>CAPYQR010000058.1:248-3152 GCA_948742005.1 uncultured bacterium | reverse complement strand
GGTTTTATTTGCAGATGAATCAGGCAATTTATCTGCCACGGGCAAAGGTAAAATCACAATAAACGGTGTTGACTTTGAAGTTGATGAAAATACAAGTATTAATAAATTAATCACTAAAATCAACGGAAACTCTGATGTTAACGTTAAAGCATCTTTTGATTCTTTAACAAACAAATTCATCCTAACCTCAACTCAAACCGGTCAAAGAAACATAAGCTTGAGCGAAGAGGGCACCAATCTTTTAAATGTTTTAGGTTTAACACAAGGTGAAGGTGAAAGCGAAAAAATTGCAGACGGCTCTCAAACATTAGGTCAAAACGCAATTGCATATATAAACGGAAATAAAGTTATTTCAACTTCAAATACAATAACGGGTGAATCTTCGGGAATTTCCAACCTTTCAATAACAATTAAAAAAGAAACCAGTGAATTTTCACATGATGACGATGATGAAAAAAATATAACATTATCAGTTGAACCTGATTATACTGCTGTGAAAGATGCGCTGCAAAAATTTGTTGATGCTTATAATGATGTTGTAACTTCAACCAAATCAGCAATAGCATCAGATGGTTCAATCGGTCATGACAGCACATTATCAAGTATTTTAACAAAAATAAGAGGGATAACATCCATGCTTGGAGATAATGACGGTTCACTGTCTTTATTATCTCAAATCGGAATATCGACTTCTCGTGATGATGCTACAAAATTATCTATTGATTCAACAAAACTAGATAAAGCTTTGAATGAGAATTTTGATTCTGTTAAAAGTCTTTTATCAGATGGTTATAATACAAAAGACGATAACGGTTTGTTTGACAGATTATTATCAACTGTTAATTCCTCACTTGATGCTACAAACGGTTATTTTTCTCAAAAAAATGATTCAATTTCAACTCAAATTAAATCAATGAACACAAGATTAGACCGTCAGAACGATAAATTAACAAAATATCAAGCAAGATTATACGCACAATTTAGTGCAATGGATTCAACAATTGCTTCTTTAAATTCGCAATTAAGCACATTTGCATCATACTTCGGTTAATCCTGTTTTCCTGCCAATTGTCCGCACGCAGCATCAATATCCGCTCCGCGCTCAAGTCTTATTGTGACTTTTTTTCCTGTTGATTCAAGAAAATACTTAAATTTCATCATATCTTTTTTATCAGGCTTTTTAAAAGTGTTATTAGAAACAGGATTGTATGGAATCAGGTTAATGTTGCATTTAATATCTTTTATAAATTCAACAAGTTCAATTGCGCATTCTTTTGTATCGTTCAAGCCGCCGATTAAAATATATTCAATTGTAATTCTGTCTTTTGTTTTTTTGTTAAATTCAATTAATGCTTTTTTTAATTCTTCAATATTATATTTTTTCTCAACAGGCATAATTTCGCACCTTATCTTGTGATTAGGCGCATGCAGGGAAATCGCGAGGGTTGGAATTAAGTCATTTTGCGAAAGTTCATAAATTTTCGGAATTATTCCCGATGTTGATAAAGTCATTCTGCGGATTGAAATTTGTAGATTTTTATTAATTAATCCAAATGCTTTTTTAACATTTTCAAAATTATCTAAAGGTTCGCCCTGACCCATAAAAACAACATTTGTTATTTTTAAACCCGTATCTTGTTGGATTAAAAGAATTTGTGAAACGATTTCGTGTGCTTCTAAATTTCTCTTGAAGCCGTTTTTCCCTGTTGCACAAAACTTACATCCCATTTTGCACCCGATTTGACTTGAAACGCAGGCGGATAAATTGCTTCTGTTATCAAACCTCATTAAAACGGCTTCCGCCATAAGTCCATCTTGATATTCAATTAAATATTTAATTGTTCCGTCGGTGGAAATTTGTCTTGTATTAATTTTGCAATCTAAAATCTGGCAATTTTCATTCAAAAACTCGCGAAATTCCTTTTTAACATCACTCATTTCATCAAAATTGCGCGCATTTTTTGCCCAAATCCAAGAAAAAATCTGTTCTGCGCGGAATTTTTTTTCATTTTTCGAGACAACAAAATCGACAAGTTCTTCTTTTGAAAATTTTGATAAAGTTATTTTTTGCATACAAAATTATTCTTCATTTTTCTTTTTTATTAATTTTGAAATAATATTTAAGATAATCAAAACCCCGATTAAACTTAGGGCTATTATTATAAATTTGCTTCTTGTGCTTACAACGATAATTGATAATAATGCGCAAACCATCGAAAAACCCGCCAAAAGCATTACGAGCTTGTCTTGAGAATATCCCGCATGGAGTAATTTGTGATGAATATGTTCGCTATCTGCAACAAAAGGACTTGTTCCTTTGATTATTCTTCTGGTTGATGAATACATAACGTCCATAATGGGAACTGCTAAAATCAAAATCGGAAGATACATTGTTATTCCGTCTGCAGCTTTGACAATTCCTGAAATTGATAACGTTGCAAGTAAAAAACCTGCATATAGTGCTCCGGAATCTCCCATAAAGATTTTTGCGGGATTGTAATTAAAAGTTAAAAACGCACACATTGCACCAACCAAAATAAAAGCTAAAAGCGCGTTTATTTGAATTGTTGGTTCTAAAACAAGCGAAACAAGCCCGATTGCTATTGCCGAAATTGAAACAATCGAGCCTGCAAGCCCATCGATTCCATCTATAAAATTAACAGCATTTGTGATTCCTACAATCCACAAAAGCGTTACAAAATATGACATTATCCCTAAATTAATTGTGGAATTATTCCAGGGAAGATACAAAGATTCAATTCTTACCCCTAAAAAGATAACTATTGTTGCAATAGCGATTTGAATAAATAATTTAAATTTAGCTTTTAAACAATAAACATCATCAACAAGCCCCATTAAAAACATCAAAGAACCCCCGACAATAATCGCCGATAACCCTTGACC
>CAPYQR010000058.1:0-211 GCA_948742005.1 uncultured bacterium | reverse complement strand
GGATAATAGCTTAATAAAACAAGGAAAACAAAAGTCAACATAACACTAAGCCAGATTGCAACCCCGCCAAGACGTGAAATAGCGCCGTGGTGAATTTTTCTTTCGTTTGGTTTATCAATCAAATTATTCTTTTTTGAAAAATAAATAACCAGAGGAACTATAAAAATTCCAAGTAAATAAGCAATTATTGTTCCCAAAACATGGGCTTGTG
>CAPYQR010000057.1 GCA_948742005.1 uncultured bacterium | reverse complement strand
GAACAACTGAAACATAACATGATGAAATATTGTGCTGAAAAATATAATGTTAAATATATTTATGTTAATCAAATCGGTGCGCAGGATGAACTTGTTTATGATGGTTTTTCAAGGATGTATGATGAAAAAGGCGAGCTTTGCGCTATGGCGCGCGGGTTTGAAGAGGATAATTTTTTAATACATCTTGAAGAAAAAAATTTAATTAATTCTCTGCCAAAAGGCTTAGAGTTAACTCTTAATTCGCAAAAAGAGTTTTCTCTTGACCATTATCCTGATTTAGAGCGTACTTATTTGGCACTTAAACTTGCGATAAGTGATTATTTTTCAAAAAATGGTTTCAAAAGAGCGGTTTTAGGTTTGTCGGGCGGATTGGATTCTGCAATTTGCGCGGTTTTATTGGCAGATTCTCTTGGCAGTGAAAATGTTTACGGGGTTTCCATGCCGTCAAAATTAACGTCTTGCGAAAGCAAGAGTGATGCTTTAAAATTGGCGCAGAATTTAGGGATTAATTTTCTTGAAATTCCAATTAAAAAAATGCAAGAGTGTATGACTTTTGAATTTGATGAAGTTTTTAAAAATGTTGAAAAAAACTGGCATGATAAATACTCATCATCCTTTACGCAAGATAATATTCAAGCGCGCTCAAGAGCGATGATTCTCTGGGGGATTGCAAACGAATTCCCCTCAACGCTTCCTGTTGCAACATCGGATAAATCAGAGCTTTATATGGGCTATGCGACAATAAACGGCGATATGTCGGGAGGCTTTGCTCCTGTTTGTGACGTTGTTAAAACGAAGCTTTTTGCCCTTGCGCGCTGGATGAATGAAAACAGAACCTATAAAAACGCAATTCCTGAATCCATTATACAAAAACCCCCCGGAGCGGAGCTTGCAATCAACCCTGAAACAGGGAAAACTTTGCTTGCAGAGGAAGCTTTGATGCCTTATGAATTTTTAGATGAAATTATCTGGAGAATTGAAAATTTCAACCAATCAATCAATGATATGATGAAAGTTGAGTTTTTGTATGAGAAAAGGAATAATATAAGTTGTGAAATTAAAATTAAATGGCTCGAAAAATTCTTCAAAAGGTTAAATGCTGCACTTTATAAATGGTATATAATCCCCCCGGGGCCAATAATTGATTCGCGTTCAATCAATAAAGCGGAATTTCGACAAGCAATCACTTCAAATATAGATTATAATTAAAAAAGGAGAAACAAAATGAAAAAAACATTAGTAACATTGGCACTTTGCTCATTTGCTTTCGGTTTAGGCTTTGGTGTAAACAATCTTGCTTATTCTGATAATGCACCTGTAAAAATCGCAACAGTTAACGTCGGACAATTGTTAGCTTCTTCAAAAACACTTAAAGCAGCAGAAGATGCTAAAGCAAAATCAACAAAAGATATGTTAACCTGGTACAACACAGCAAGTGCTGATATCAATAAACAAGCAACAAAACAAGCAAAAGAAGCAGCGGTTAAAAAATACGAAGCTCAATTAACTCAAAAGAAAAAAACAATCAAAGATGCTTATGCTAAAAAAGTAAATGAAGTTGATAAACAATTAGATATTGCAATTACAACAAAAGCAAAAGCTCTTGGTTATACCATTGTTCTTAGAAAAGATGTAGTTTTATATGGCGCTGATGATATTACAGCTCAAATTTTACCGTCTGTAAAATAAGTTTATATTTTTAACAAAAATAAACGATTGTCTAATGTTAAAAATTATTAAAACCGCTCTATATTTGAGCGGTTTTAATCTTTTAAAAAATAATTTAAAAAAAGGATTAAATAAGTTTGTCCATGCTCTAAAATTTATAGTAGAATAATAAAAATAAGAAAATTTTTTCAAGCCATTAATTTTAATTGACCGAAGCAATTTTTTTATTAACAAATACGGAAAAAAAGAGTTAAATACGGGAATTATTGCAAAAATCTGAGGAGGAATTAATGCAAAAGGTTACAAACGATATTAGAACAAATATTTCTAAAAATGAATCAAATGCACCGGTTACGGATTCGATTAGAAATAGTGAAAACTTAGTTAATGTTTTTAATTTCTCAAGAAGAAATCTTAACAATATCACAATTATAAAAAAAGATGGTACAAAAGAAAAATATAATATCCAAAAAGTAATTGATGCAATTAAAAAATCTGCAACAAGAATGCTTGTAGAATTTTCCGACTCTGAAATTAAAGATATTTGTAATTTTGTTAATAAATCTGTTTTGGATATGAATAAAGACGATGTTGAAATTGCTCAAATGCATAATATCGTTGAATCTGCACTGCAGGCGTTGAGCCCAAGTGTTGCTGAAAGCTACAGAAACTACAGAAACTATAAACGCGATTTTGTTCATATGCTTGATAAAGTTTATCAAGAATCACAAAGAATCATGTATATCGGTGATAAGGAAAATGCTAATGCTGATTCAACTCTGGTTTCAACAAAACGTTCTTTGATTTTTAATGAATTAAATAAAGAGCTGTATAAAAAATTCTTCTTAACCGTTGAAGAAATTCAGGCAATTAAAGACGGCTATATCTATATCCACGATATGTGTGCACGTCGCGATACAATGAATTGCTGCTTGTTTGATGTTGCAAATGTTTTAAAAGACGGTTTTGAAATGGGTAATATTTGGTATAATGAACCGAAAAGTCTGGATGTGGCGTTTGATGTAATCGGAGATATTGTAATGGCGGCAGCAAGCCAGCAATATGGCGGTTTTACCGTTCCTGAGGTGGATAAAATCCTTGCTCCTTATGCACAAAAAACCTTTGAAAGACAAAAAGACAGATATATCTGCATGGGTCTTTCAATGGAAAAAGCAAATGAAGAAGCAATGAAAGACGTTCAAAGTGATTTTGAACAAGGCTTCCAAGGCTGGGAATATAAATTCAACACAGTGGCTTCATCTCGCGGAGATTATCCTTTTATCACCGTTACAACAGGCTTAGGCGAGAGCGAATTTGAAGTTATGGCAACACTTGCCTGCTTGAAAACCCGTCAAGGCGGTCAAGGTAAAAAAGATTGTAAAAAACCTGTTTTGTTTCCGAAAATTGTATTTTTATATGATGAAAATCTGCATGGCGAGGGAAAACCCCTTGAAAAACTTTTCCATGCGGGTGTTGAATGTTCTAAAAAGACAATGTACCCTGATTGGCTTTCTTTATCCGGTGAGGGGTATGTTGCTTCAATGTATAAAAAATATAAAAGAGTCGTTTCTCCGATGGGTTGCCGTGCGTTTTTATCACCATGGTATGAAAAAGGCGGAATTAAACCGCAAGATGAAAATGATAAGCCGATTTTTGTCGGCAGATTTAATATCGGTGCAATCAGTCTGCATTTACCTATGATTTATGCTAAAGCAAAAAAGGAAAGCAGAGATTTTTATGAAGTTTTAGATTATTACATGAATTTGATTCGTAAAATTCATATCAGAACTTATGAATATTTAGGCGAAATGAGAGCAAGCATTAATCCTTTAGCGTTTTGCGAGGGAGGATTTTTGGGCGGTAATTTAAAACATGGTGATAAAATAAAACCTGTTTTAAAATCTGCAACTGCTTCATTTGGTATTACCGCACTAAATGAACTTCAAGAACTTCACAACGGCAAATCACTTGTTGAGGATGGAGATTTTGCTGTTGAAGTTATGGAATATATTAATAAAAAAGTAGCAGAATTCAAAGACCAAGACGGCTGGCTGTACGCACTTTATGGCACACCTGCCGAAAATCTCTGCGGTTTGCAGGTTAAACAATTCAGGAAAAAATATGGAATTGTAGAAAATGTTTCTGATAAACCCTATGTTTCAAATTCTTTCCATTGTCATGTTTCGGAGCAAATCAGCCCTATTCAAAAACAGGATATTGAAGGAAGATTTTGGAATTTAATGAATGGTGGTAAAATCCAATATGTTAAATATCCTATATCTTACAATACAAAAGCTGTTGAAACATTGTTAAAACGCGCTATGGACAAAGGTTTCTACGAAGGTGTCAATATGTCTTTGTCATATTGTGATGATTGCGGACATCAAGAGTTAAACATGGATGTTTGCCCGAAATGCGGGTCTAAAAATTTAACCAAAATAGACAGAATGAATGGCTATCTTGCTTATTCACGCGTAAAAGGCGATTCCAGACTGGCAGATCATAAAATGGAAGAAATAAAAGACAGAGTTTCAATGTAGAAAAAGTCAGAGCGAAAGGGGCTTGCGATGAGCAAGACCCGAAGCAAATGACAGGCGACGTGGAACGAAGTTCCTCAGGAGCAAGACGAAAGTCAGGGCGAAAGGGTCAAAATGAATTATCACAACATCACCAAAGATGATATGCTGAACGGCGACGGTTTAAGAGTTGTTTTGTGGGTTTCAGGCTGTACACATTGCTGTGACGGATGTCAAAATTCTCAAACCTGGGATATTGCAAGCGGAATAGAATTTGATTCAGCAGCCGAAGCGGAACTTTTTGAAACCCTTTCAAAAGACCATATCTCGGGAATTACTTTTTCAGGAGGCGATCCTTTGCACCCTTTTAACAGAGAAGAAGTTTTAAGATTGGCAAAAAAAGTTAAACAAACTCTTCCTGAGAAAACTGTCTGGCTTTATACGGGGTTTTTGTGGGAAGACATCAAAGATAAATTAGATTTATCAAATATTGATGTTTTGGTTGACGGTGAATTTCAAAAAGAATTGAATGACAACAATCTTAAATGGGTCGGAAGTTCTAATCAAAGAATAATTGATGTTCAAAAAAGCCTTGCTGAAAATAAAATTGTTCATTATTGTATGCCATGATGTGTAAAAACATTATTGATTTAAACAATCCTGATATTGAAGTTTTTGTGAGTGATGATGGTTCAATCGGGCTTTTTAACAAAAAGCTGGATGAGATTTATCATTCAAGACAGGGTGCTAAAAAAGAAGCATTTGAAAAATTTGTCGAACCTGTATTGTGTGCTTTGAAATTTGGTTCAAAATTCAAAAAAACTCTAAAAATTCTTGATATTTGTTATGGAATTGGCTATAACACGAAAACAGCGCTTTTGTATTTCAAGGATAGAATAGATTTTATTGATTGTGTTGAAACAGATAAAAATCTTGTTCAAAAATCTTCTCAATTTGAATTTGATGAAAATATAAATAAAATTATTGATAAAAATCTTAAAACCCCCGGATTTATTCATTTTTATATTGAAGACATTAGAAAAATAATCAAAATATTAAACAAAAAATACGATATAATTTTTCATGACGGTTTTGCGCCTTATAAACAGCCTCAATTGTGGAGTGAGGATTTAATTAAAGAAATTGTATCCAAAATGCATTTTGATTCAATTTATTGTACCTACAATCATTCAAAACCTGTTTTAGCGGCGTTAAATCAAAATAATCTTCAAATTGGAAAAGTATTTAAAAATTCAAAAGTAATTGCCGTTATTGCTTCTTTTAATAAAGATTTGATTTTAAATCCTTATAATGAATTAGAGCTGGAAAGTTTAAAAACAAAATCTGCAATTACATATAAAGATAAAAATTTAGATTTAGATGACAAAACAATAATTAAAAACCGCAATTTAGAGCTTCAAGCCTCAAAAAGACAGACATTGAGCAGTTTTTTAAAGGAGAATAAATTTAGCTAAAATTGAATTAATAATGGTTCTTTTAAAGTTTTGATTATATAATAGCAATAGATAAATTTAAAATTTTGGAGGGTTTATGAAAAAAAATATAATAAAAAATACAATCTTGATTTTAATGCTTTTTTTAACATTTAATTCAAATGCCTTTGCGCTTGATTATACATCTTTTTGTTCTGCGCAAGTGCCTGAAAAAAATTTTAAGGGAAATTTAGCCTCATTAACGGGAACTAATTTTTTAGCAAGAAACATAGGAGCACATGCTATTACAAAAGAATTAAAAAAAACAACAAATTCAAAAATAAATGTTAAAATTTCTAATTTTTATGGTGTTTCTTTGACAGATGGAATTTTTAAAAGTTTAAATCTGCAAGGTAAAAATATTAAATATGAAGATATGCTCATTTCAAACTTTAGCGCAAGAACATTGTGCCAATATAACCATATTCAATTAAAAGACGACAAATTAACCTATGTAGAGCCGATGGTTCTGGGGTATGATGTTGATATAACAAATGAAGATTTAAATAAGACACTGAATAGTGAAAAATTTCAACAAACGCTTAAAAAAGTAAATGGTGATAAGTTTTTATCTTCATTATTTAAAATAGAAAATTTAACTTCTCAACTATCGCAAGATAAATTGTCATTAAACTATAAAATTACCCCGCTTCCAAAGGCAAATGAAAGCTTAAAATCAAGCTCTTCATCCTTTTTGAAAAACCTTGCAAATTTAGCCGGCGTATCAGATTTAATTAAACCTGTTAATGTTAAAATGAGCGCAGGATTAAAAGTTGTAGATAATAAGATTGAATTTTGTGATTTTATGATTAATTCCAACAAAGTTGATTATTCAAATTTTGCACCTTTGATTAATCTTTTTAATCCGATGAATTCTAAAATTCAGCTTGATAAATATAACGAGGGTGATTTGAAAATTGATTCAATTAAAATAAATCCGTCAAAGATTTCTGTTAATGGTGTAATTATTGTTCAGGACAAAGGGAAATAATGCTTTTTTTAGAATATGTTGATTATCAAAAAACAAATATTCTTTTGAATTTGTGTGAAATATGGCAAAAAATATATAATGAAACAGATGATAATGTTATTTCATCCGAAATAAGAGAATATCTGCTTAGCTTTGTTCAAAGAGAAGCCTTAAAAGAGAGAATAAAGTTTGATAATTTTTCTTATTTTTTAATCAGAGAAAAACAACAAGATAATAACGAAAAAATAAAACCGCGCGCGGTTGGTTTTATTGAATATTTTAAAAGAAAAGATTATTATTCAATTGAAGAATTCTCTGTTTTAAATGAATTTAAAACAAGTGTTGCTTATGAATTTTTAATAAAAGAATTATCAAAAAAACTGGATTCAAATTTTAAGTTATATGTAAATAAAAAATCACACAAAGATATTGAGCTTTTTCGCGGGCTAAATTTTGAAATCGTAAAAGAAGAATTAAAATATTTGGGAAGTAACTATTTTCTTGCTGAAAATGTTATGGAATTAAAAAAAATCCTCTAATAATTTAGAGGATTTGAATCTTTTTGCTTGATTCTCGTGTTGAAGGTTAGTGTGTGTATGAATTTAGTTTAGTTTCTTAAGTTATTTGGATTTTTGATTTGATTTATATCTTACATATATATAAAGTATATCTGAAATGAAAAATTGCAGAATTTGTTTTTATTTGTTACAAAACTTAATAAATATAAAATTAAAGAATAAATAAAACCCCTCAAGAGTTTATCTTGAGGGGTTTAAATTTGAATAATTCAAGAATTATTTTTTCTTGCTGTTAACTAATTCTTTGAATTTTTTGCCTGCAGAAAATGCAGGAACTGTTTTTGCGGCAATTTTAATTTCTTTACCTGTTTGAGGGTTTCTGCCGACTCTTGCGGCTCTTTTTCTTGCTTCAAAAGTACCAAAACCGACTAAAGTAACTTTTTTGCCTTTAGAAACAGTTTTTTGAATAGTTTCAATAGTTGCTCCGATGATTTCAGCTGTGTCTTTTTGAGACATTTTTGTGCCTGTAGCAACTGCTTTTACTAATTCTTCTTTGTTCATATCTAACTCCTTTTTAATAACACCTCTCTATTATACATATTTATTGGTTTTTTACAAGTCCTAATTGCGAAAAAACTTGATTTTATTTATTTTTTATCCCAATGATGATAAACAACAAGCCCTAACAGCGTGATAAAAAGCCCGGGAACGGTATATGCGGGTTTGAAAATTGTTAGGAAAATAATTAAAATAATTGATAAAAAAATAAAAGCCAGAGGTATGAAATTGTTAACTTTGTAAACATTTTTAACATCAGGATATAGTTTTCTCATTTTAAAAATGCCAAAAATCGTTATCGCGTAAAAAATGATTGCACTGTAAATAACATAATCAAGCAATTGGGTATAATTTCCCCAGAAAATTAAAATGCAAATCCAGACACATTGAAGCCAGAGGGAATTTTGCGGAACTTTTGTACGTCTATCAATAAATGCAAGTTTTCTGAAGAAAATTCTATCTTTTGCCATTTTATAATAAACTCTTGAGCCTGTTAAAATCATCCCGTTAGCGCAGCCAAAAGCGGAAACTATTAAAATAATTGCTATTATATAAAGCGCTTTTGAATTAAAAATTGTTTGAATTAATTGTGCTCCAACAATATCTTCTGCTGATGTTTTAATTAAATCAAGAGGCAGACAGGACAGGTAAATCATATTTAGAAGAAAATAAAGAGAAATTACAAGAACAGTCCCTGCAAAAAGCGCTTTTTTGATGTTTTTTTCAGGATGTTTAATTTCAGATGCGATAAAAGTAACATTATTCCAGGTGATTGAAGCAAAAAGCGCGCCTACAATGCTCATTGAGATTGTTTTAACTGTTTCAAAATTAAATATAATGTTATTATTTAACATTGAAAAATTATCTTTTAAAATTTCCAAACTAAATCCGAAAAATATTCCGCAGACAATAATTGCAACAATTGAAACTATTTTTGTTATTGTGAACAAATTTTGTACAAAAACCCCTGCTTTAATTCCTCTTGAATTAATAAATGTTATAAAAATTACTGTGCAAATAGCTAAAAGCTGCTGATATGAAAAAGAAAAATGATGAATTTGACAGATTGTATTATTTGATGAGAAAAAAGGAACAATCAACCCGACAAATTTAGCCAGCGCAATATTAACAGCAGCAAGCGTTCCTGTTTGAATTACAAGAAATAATGTCCAGCCGTATAAGAATGCGAGTTTTTTGGAGAATATTTTTTTTAAATAAATATATTGTCCGCCCTCATC
>CAPYQR010000056.1 GCA_948742005.1 uncultured bacterium | reverse complement strand
AACTTCGAGCTCGCTGTATTTTATCAGAATATCAAATTCCTTTAAAACATTATTAATAACTTCAATAACATCAAAATTTTCATATTTTAATTTCAGATTTTCAAAATTTAATTTATGAACACAATGAAAATTTTCAATTAATTTTTGAAGATTTACACAAGAATTCAGTGTCAATTTAATTAAATCTTTTTCTTCCTGATTAATTTTTTTACATGCTGATGATAAAAATAATTCAAGCGCCGTTATTTGTGCGTTGGTAGGCGTTTTTATGTCGCGGATTATTTTAGCCAGTAAATCCTCTTGTTTTTCTTTTGTTTTCATACGCAATTTATTCCAATTGAGTTTAATTATATAATAAACAATATAAAAAACAAATATATAATTTATATAATGTTGGACAAAAAAATTTGCATAAAATAATTTAAAATTAATTTGTTTAATTTTCGTGTTAATATAAAAAAATAATGTTAAGTGGAGTTTTGAAATGATAATTTTAGAAAAACCTTATGTTTCAGATTTTTTAATTAAAACAATAAAAGAAAATAACTTCAGCGTTTTAAATAATGAAACTGCAAGAAAATATTTTAGCGAAGATGAACTTTTAACAACAAAACAAGCAATTGAAAAATATAAAAACGGGGAGCTTTTTTATACAAACAGCGAAAATTCAATTTCTTGGATTAATGAAAATCTGTTTGATTCAAAATTAAATGAAATGATTAAAATAAGTAAAAATAAAGCAAAATTCAGAAACGCAATTAAAGAAATTTATCCTCATTATTTCTTTTTAGAAGTCAAAAAAGATGAATTAAAAAATTTAGATGTTAAAAATCTTAAATTTCCTCTTATTCTAAAACCCTCAACCGGTTTTTTAAGCTTCGGGGTTTATCCTGTAAATGATGAAAAAGAGTGGTTTGAAGCTTTGGATAAACTTGAATTGGACATTAAAAAATTTGACGGCATTTTTCCAAAAAGCGTTGTTAATTATGCCGATTTTATAATAGAAGAGATGATTCAAGGAGAAGAATTTGCGCTTGATGCTTATTTTGATGAAAATAACAACGCGCAGATTTTGAATATTTTTAAACATCCTTTTTTTGATGATTCCGATGTTTCAGACAGAGCCTATTTTACAAATAAAGAAATAATGGAAAAATATCTTGAAAAATTTAAAAATGTCTTGGATAAAATAGGAAAAATTGCAGACTATAAAAATTTCCCCTTTCACCTTGAACTAAGGGCAAACGAAAAAGAAATTATCCCGATTGAACTTAACCCGCTGCGTTTTTGCGGCTGGTGTATAACGGATATTGCGCAAAATGCCTGGGGGATTAATGTTTATGAATATTTTTTCAAACAAAAGCATGTTGATTGGGAAAATATACTGTCAAAAAAAGATAACTCATATTATTATTTCACAATGGGTGATATTCCAAGTAATATCGACAAAACAAAAATTAAAAACATAAATTACGATAAATATTTAAAAAATATCTCAAATCCGCTTGTTGTGCGCAAAATTGATTTTAAAACAAACCCTGTTTTTGCTATTGTTTTTGCAAAATGTGCTGATTTGGAAGAAATTAAAAATATTTTAAAGCTGAATATGGAAGAATTTATTGAAATATAAAATTAATTAATGCCGCTCTTGCATGATAAATTTTCTCATTGTAAGATTATTATATAGGAGAAAAATATGAATCAAATTACAAAAACCGCTTGGGATTTAAATGAAAAAGCACCGAATCGTTATCAATTAGTTTATGAACTTATTGAACTTGCTAAAAAACTTGTTGATGAATCTCAAATCAAAAAACCAAGAGATGATTTCGGCTTTGATGTTGAAATTCCTTTTGATTCTAACGTTAAAAAAGAAAAACCGGTTCAACATGCTATCATGGTTAAAGCATCTGAATCTGATGATGACGGTTTAGTCGGTTAATTAAAAAATGCTATGGAAAAATTGAATCAAACCATAGAATTTATAAATTCCAAAACAAACAACTTTAATCCTAAAATCGCTATAATTCTCGGTTCGGGGTTGGGTTGTTTTTGTGATGATTTAGATGGAATTAGTTTAGATTATAATGATATTCCAAATTTTGCCTCTTCAACAGTCGAGGGGCACAAAGGCGAACTTTTCTTTACTGAAATCCATGGGAAAAGTTGTGTTATCATGCGCGGTAGAATCCATTTTTACGAGGGTTATTCAATGCATGAGGTTACATATCCGATTAAAGTTTTTAAAAAACTCGGCGTTGAAGCTTTGTT
Source organism: uncultured bacterium (assembly GCA_948742005.1). Lineage (GTDB taxonomy): Bacteria > Cyanobacteriota > Vampirovibrionia > Gastranaerophilales > Gastranaerophilaceae > RUG14156. The sequence goes on along the minus strand of CAPYQR010000056.1, from coordinate 6,711 downwards.
TATAACAAATGCCTCGGGTGCTACAAATAAAAATTATAATATCGGCGATATTATGATGATAGAAGACCATATAAATTTAATGGGAACAAATCCTTTAATTGGCAAAAACGATGGTTCGGGCGAAAGATTTCCCTCAATGAGCGATTGCTATTGCTCACAATTACAAAATCTTGCGCTAAATTGTGCGTGTGATTTGAATTTGGATTTAATAAAAGGTGTTTATTTAGCCGTCACAGGTCCAAGCTACGAAACAAAAGCTGAAATCAAGGCTTTTAGAACCTTAGGTGCTGATGCTGTCGGGATGTCAAGCGTTCCTGAGGCGATTGTTGCAAATTATTTAAAAATGAAAACAATCGGTTTCAGCCTTATTACAAATTATGCCGCAGGCGTCAGCCAAACAGCCCCAAACCACAATGAGGTTTTGGAAATTGGTCAAAAATCCGGCAAAAAACTTGCAGATTTAATCAAGCGGATGATATATAAGTTTTAATTTGCGCTCATAGCTTAAGTGAATAAAGCATTGGTCTCCGAAGCCAAAGACTATGGGTTTGAGTCCCATTGGGCGCAAAAATTCTTTCAATGAAATAAGATTTATCTTATAAAATCCGTAAATATTGTTTCTTCTTGTTTTGGAGCTTCAACCCCGGCTTTTTTGCCTGCTTCAATACATTTTAAATAATATGCCATATTGCGCGCTAAAATTCTAAGGTTTTGTATACCCTCTTTGTCTTCAAGAACATCAGCTGCATTGTGCCCATGGGTCATATTCCAATATCTTCCTGAAATAATCGGCATTTGAGATATTGTGAAATATTTATTCAACTGGTCAAGTGCTGCACTTGTTCCTGCACGTCTTGCGTTTGCAACGGCAGCTCCCGGTTTATGAGAGAAGATTTCTTTTCTTCCCGACATTGAGGCGCTGAAAAACGCCCTGTTTAAAAATGAAACAGCACCTCCTGCCGCCGCTGCATAATAAACAGGGGATGCTAAAATAAATCCGTCAAAATCCTTTGCATATTCGACAAATTCATTAACTTTATCATCAATTACGCACTTTCCAAGCTTCGCACAAGCACGACAAGCCATACAAGGTTCAATCGATTTTGCGCCGATATGATTTGTGTTTTGCCTTGTTTTTGCGTTTGGTTTTCACTAAGGGTTTCAATTTTTTCTTCTGTTTCTTTTTGCGCAAATTCATCCTGTAATTTTAATGTAATTTCTTCAATTACATGTTCTTTTAAAGTCACTTCTTTTAAAGGCGCATTTTCGCCTTGTGCAAATGTTTGATTTTGAATCACCAATCCTGTAAAAAGTATAAAACTTGCAAAAATCAAAGCTAATTTAAATTTCAGATTAGTTTTTTTCATAAAATCCTCGTTAATAATTCCTGTTTGATTTTAGCATTTTTTCTACTGTTTTGACAATATTTAAATAATTATTTGCTTAATTTTGCCAATTGTTCAGGATGTTTCACGATTGCGTTTGCGAGTTTTGGGATGTCTAAATAATTAATGTGAAGTTCAATATAGCACATTTTTTCATTGTTAAATGAATCAATTTTTTGTAAAACTTCATCTAATTCTTTGTTTGTTTTAACTTCTGCGCAAAAACAATCTCCCTTAAAGGCTTTTGGAAGCTGTGCGTAGTTCCAGGCTGCAATTTCATTGTATTTTGCTTCAATATCGTCACACAAAATCCGCTCAACAGTGTATCCGTCATTATTAATTATAAAAATAATCGGTTTGACATTGTTTCGCATCATTGTTGAAATTTCCTGTGCGGTTAATTGGTGTGCGCCATCTCCTGTGATTAAAATTGTTCTTCTTTTTCTATCCGCTATAGCGCACCCAAAAGCGCAAGGAGTCGCCCAGCCTATTGAACCCCAGAGCATTTGATTGTTGATATCGATATTATTTTTTAAATGCATTGGAATTACGCCAAAAGAGGTTAAACCGACTTCGTTTATAAAAATATCATTTTCTTTTAAAAATTTTTCCAAACGGGGGTAAAGATAGCTTGTTGTAAGTTTTTCGTTTGTGTTTTGTGTGTTATTTTCGCTGTATTTAAGTGTTCTTGTTATTTTTTCATTTGAAATATAATCTGTTTTTTCAGCCAGTTTTTTAATAACATCTTTTAGTAAAACATTATCAATTTTTCTGCCTCTGATTTTGACAAAATCACCCTGAACGCTGATTATTTCATTTAAATCAAATTCAAAATCAAACCCCATTGTATTAAGGTCAGAAATAACATCTCCAAAACAAATAACGCAATCAGAGGAATTAGCGTAATCATAACAATCTTTGTTTGTGCTTTTTCCCATATAACAGCCAAAATAATTTACACAATCGTTTTTTATGACGTCTAGTCCTCTAATAAAACAGGTTGATGGGATTTTTGTTTTTTCTAAAAATTCATTAACTTCTTTCCTTGTACCAAATCTGCGCGCTAAAATATCTGCAATTACGACAGGTTTTTTAGAATTTTTAATTTCTTTAATTATTTCATCAACTGCCAAATTTAGATTTTTTTCATCCGAGACAGGTTCAACTATCTCATTATTAATATTTTCAATTTCCATAACCGCAACATCCATTGGAATTGCAGCATAAACAGGTTTTTTTGTTCTGACCATTACATTAATCAGCCTGTCAATTTCAGATTTTGCATTTTCTTTTGTTAAAAAGGCGCTTGCCTCAACAACGTTTTGATAAACTCTGTAAAAAGCTTGATAATCAGCATTGTCCAGATTATGATGCAAAAGGGTTTTGTTTTCGATATGTTTTGTTGAGGGAATTCCTGTGATTTTCATAACGGGAACATTTTCTGCCATTGAGCCTGCAATTCCATTAATTGCAGATAATTCACCAACGCCGAATGTTGTAATCATTGCGCCGTATCCCTTTTGTCTTGCATAACCGTCCGCGCAATAAGCTCCGTTGAGTTCATTTGACGAACCAATCCAGTTTACGTTTTTATTTCTTTCGACTGCTTCAACAAGTTCAAAATTATAATCCCCTGGAAGCCCGAAGATTTCTGTGATTTGAAGTTTGTTTAATTGTTGGATTAGATAATCCGAAATTTTAATTTTCCTCATTGTTGTCTGCTCCTGTAGTAAAAAAAACTTGTAATGATTCAGGTTTTTTAAACCTTTTATCATTACAAGTTTTATTATATATCTGTTTTTAAGAATTCATTGCTTTCTTTACTTCTTTTTTATATTTTTCAACATTCGGCTGTAAAACTTCATCAAGCGCGATATCGCAGGGCGTGAAATTATTTTTCATTGCTCTTAAAATATAGCCTGTGTATAATGTTTCAAAATGTTTAAGTTCAATAAATCTTGCAATTGATTTAATTGATAAATCTTTTAAAACAATCTTAGAAACAGGGTGCTGCGCGCAATAAGCATTAATTACGCCCGTCATTACCGCATTCATAACTTTGTCATTTGAATCAACATAAACAAATGTGAAAAATGAATCATTGTTATCAATGTCTAAGTCTGCTTCGGCATTATAATGTAGATATCCCGGACCAACGTTTGTGTCTGTTGAAATTCTTGCTTTTAGGGATTCATTTTTAAGCTGTTTTTCCCATAGGGTTGTTCCGAAAAATTCATCCCCGAAATATTCGATAAAATGTTTTGTTTTTCCCATATTAAAAGCTTTTACATTGAATTTTGCTAATTGAAGCGCTTCGTTTTTATCAATTTCCGGGTTTAAAAATTCTTTTTGAGCATCTAGAGAAGCATTTAACATGTCTTTAACATCTTCTTTTGAAATGCCGAGGAAGAATAATGTAAAAATTGTAGCATCATCAAAAATAGAAAATCTTCCGCCAACATCATCATGGACAAATCCTGACATTTTGATTTCACCTGATTCAACAATTCTTCTTAGGGCTGATTTTTCAGGGTTTTTATCTGTCATTGCCACAAAATGGCTTGATGTATCTTTTGAATTTGTGTGTTTTTCTATATATTCTTTTGTTTTTTCATACCCAACCGTAGTTTCAAGTGTTCCGCCGGATTTTGAAACAACTAAGAATAAGGTTTTATCAATATCAATATTTGAAATGAATCTTTCAAAGCTTAAAGGTACAACAGAAGAGAAAAAGTGAACATGCTTGTCTATTCCGAGCAATTTTGTTATGTTTTCTGTTGTGTGGCGTGAACCGCCGATTCCAAGGATTGCTATATCAGTATATTTTCCCATTTTGGCATTTTGTGCCATATCGTAGAGTTTGTCTATATTGTCAAGTTCTATATTGGGTAAAACTTCAATCCAATTTAAAAACTGACCGCTTTTTCCTGCGCGTGATTTAATATCTTCAACCGCTTTTTGTGCAAGCTCTTGAAAAGATTCACAGCAGCATTTTTTAACGACTTCTACTGTTGAATTTGTCATATTTCCTCCAGAATAATAAAATATTTACATTAATTATAATGAAGCAAAAAAGCAAAAATTACAATAGATTAAATCAACATAAAGTATTTTAATGTTTTACTTCTGCTTTTGCATCTTTTTTATGTTTGTTAAAATCAATCTCTTTTAATCCTGCTTCGTCTTTAGGGTTTCTTATTCCTTTTTTGCAATAATTTCATCAAGTGCTTTTTGCGGGTTTGCCTGAACTCTTGCAATGTCGTCACAGTTGTCTTTTATTCTTTTCAAAATATTAAAATCCAGCGCTGCGGGAATTTTCCCCTTTAGCCCGCATTCTTCAATTGTCGGCAGGATTGATGATTTAGCATCTTGCGGTGATTTTTGTCTTTGGATTAAATATGCTCTTAAAGTATATTGTTCAAAATATTGAGTAAGTTTTCTATGTTTTTCGGGCATGTAATATCTTAAAAAATAGTTTGCAAAAGGTTTGTAATTGATTGAATTATTTTTTAATTGCCTTGTTGCTTTTTAATTTATAACAAAGGTCTTCAACTTCTTTTAGCGCGGCAACATCTTTTCCGACAATTTGAATTTCTCCGAAATATCTGTCCAGATTGGATGGATATTTGTATCCGTCTGATAAATCTACATCAAGATGAAGCGCCATATAGCCTGTCTTTTTGGTTTTGTATTGAATTGTGACAGGGTTTTCGTTTTTATCGTGCGTTGAGTTGATGGCTTCTTGTAATTCTTCTAATTTTTCTTTGCTGAAATATTCAATATTTTCGGGCAAATCTTTAGGAGAATAGTTTTCAATGCTGACTATTTTAAGTTTTTTATCTTTTACTGCTTTAATTAATCTGTCTAAAACAATATCTCCTTTTTGCTCTTCCGCGTATTGAAGAGTTATTCTCTCGCCAATAATGTCGTGCAGTCTTAGTTTTAGAGAATCAATATTTTTAATGTTAAAAAATTTAGGCTCAGCTTTTGAAAATTCGGCTTCAAAAATTTCTGTTGCTTTTTCTCTTATGCTGTCCGTTGATTTAATTCTCTTATCAAGCGAGAAAACAACTTTTGATTCGTCTGCTGTTCCAATAAGGTCGCCAATATATGATTTTAGAGTTTTGTCTAAATCGTCACTCGCCTTTTTTGCGTTAGTATGCAGCCTTTCGCAAATTTCTTTATTGTCAATCGCTTGTAAAAGTGCAGTATTTAGCGTATTTCCAAAGTTTATTGTGTCGTATGGCAGAGGTTTTAAGTTGTTTCCTTTGAAATTATATAAATTACGATATAATTTTAAATTGTTTACAGGCAAATTAGTTTGGTTTCTGGTGTTTTTTATTTGTAAAAATGAATTTAAATTTAACATATTATTTCTTTCGTGTTTAAAATTATCTCCATTCAATTTAACGCAGAAAAATATAAAAATTTGTTTGATGTGTCAAAAAATTTACAATTTATTACAACCCATAGACAAAATTTGAAAAATATTAGAAAATAAGTTTATGGGTAAATGTAAAAAAAGAACATTAAGAAAAGCTGAAACATCTTATTTTATGACAAGAGAAACGGCGGTCAGCAACATTTTTAGTATTATAACGGACAAGAAAAGAAAAACTAAAAAGGGTTTTGAATTTAAAAACGCACTAAATATGATAAGTTTATTTGGAATTTCTGCGGAAGAATTATCCGAAGCAGGCGTTCCTTATGAAAACCTTAAAGCATTAGGTTCAACATTAAGCTAGAAATTCTTTCCTTGTTTTTCTCGGGCCTTGATATCTGCTTGTCATCCCTTCATATCTGTTGGGTTTGTAAATATCGGCTTTTGCAGATGCCTTTGCGCTTGAGTCGTTTTGCGGATTGCTTTGATTTTGGCTTGTTGACGGTTGTATATTTTCTTCCGGTGCAGTTTGCGTGCTTTGTGCGCTTTGTGCATCGTTTTGCTCGTTTTGAGAATCATCTTTTTTGAATATTTTGCACATTAATTTATTTGAAAAGAAGCTTCCTGTGATATCTCCTATTGTTCCGCCGATTACTGTTCCGACAGGACCAAAAATGCTTCCCGCAACCGTTCCAATTGCTCTTCCGATTGCACTGAAACCGGCATTAGAGAAGAAATCAGCAACTGTTCTTGCGGTTACTTTTGCTGTTGTTTTAATACCTGCAACAATACCTTCGTTTTGAAAGGCAGGTATAATTTCATTTGTTATTCTTGGCAGTGCACTTGCAGCTGTAATAAATATTACAAATTTGTTTGATAATTCATGTTTGAATAATGTTTTGGCATTTTGCATCATTCCTTTGTTGTTTGCAATTGCCTTTGCAG
>CAPYQR010000055.1:7341-9135 GCA_948742005.1 uncultured bacterium | reverse complement strand
GAATTGCCCCGAAGCCGCCCGTCATAACTCCTGAAAACATGATGTTTGAGGACAATTCTTTTGCTGTAGATTGTTTTTGTATTTGATTTTGAGCTGTTGTTATATTTGCTTCGTATGACATGTTGAAAACACTCCTGTAATTAAATAAAGTATTTTTTCGTTAAAAAATTGACAAAAATAAAAAATTTTTTTATTTTAAATGTATGAGCTACACTCTAAAACATTACGCATACATTGGTGATTCCGTTTTTGAATTATTTGTAAGAAAAATAGTTGTTAAAAAAACAAATATCCAATCCACCATGCATAAACTGACAACTTCAATTGTGAATGCACAGGCGCAGGCGGATATTTTGGATAAAATTTGTGATAAATTGAGCGAAGATGAGCTTGAAATTCAAAAGAGAGGAAGAAATTTAAAAATTTCAATAAATAAAAAATCAAACCCGAAAATCCATTGTCTTGCAACATCTTTTGAAGTTTTAATCGGATATTTATATTTGGAAAATCCTAAAAGATTAGAAGAAATCTTGTCTTTTATAGAAAAAGAAATTGAATTGAAATTATGACAAATACAGGAGAAAAATTGGAAAATCAAAAAGAAAATATTAATAATTTACAAAAAAATATAAAAGAAGAATTCATCTCAACACTCTCGCATGAAATCAGAACACCTCTGACAAGCATTAAAGGTTTTTGCCAGACAATGCTTTCAAGCTGGGATTTGATTGATGAAAATAAAAAAAAGGAATTTTTACAGATTATTTTATCTCAATCACAACGCTTGATTAATCTTGTTGAAAATGTTTTAAATGTTGCAAAAATCGATTCTGATTCTAATAATTTTATTTTATCAAAGGTTGATATTAACACTACTGTTAAAAATTGTATAAATATAATAAAGATGAATCATAAAGACTGTGTTTTTGATTTTAAAAATGAAACAAACGGATTGTTTGCGTTTTGTGATAATGATAAAACCCAGCAAATTTTACTAAACGTTCTTGATAATGCCTGTAAATATTCAAAGGTATTAGACGACAATATTTGTGATGATAAAAAAATTGAAATTAAAACATTTTTAAAAAACGAATATTGTATTGTTTCAATTTTGAACTTTGGTAATTTTATCCCTGAAGATAAAATTGATAAAATATTTGATAAATTTTACCGTGCTGATTCTTATATTTCAGCTTCTTGCCAGGGAAGCGGTTTGGGTTTGTATATCGTAAAGACTTTGCTTGATAAAATGCAGGGTAAAATCGAAGTTAAATCTGATTTGATTAAAAATAAGGAAAATATCGGCAAAATGGATGATTTTATTAAGGAAGATATTGCAAAAACCGAGTTTTTGATTTATTTTCCTGTTTATGAGGTGGAGAAAATAACCAAAAAACTCGGTGTTCGATAATTTTGCAATTCGGAGTAGTGTTGTATAAAGCCAGATTTTTGATAATTTCAAACAGAAAAGAATTATCAATTAAGTATAAAAAACTGATTGATAATCTTTGTCATGACGTTATTATTGCAAAAAATCTTTCCGATGCATTATTTTTGATTCAAAAACGTGAAATTGAATTCATCATCATCTCGGATACAATAAATGAAAAGTTAAGCGATTTTATTGAAAAAATCAGAACATTAACTTTTGATTCGCGTCCTGTAATTATTGCTGTTTCAAAATCAAACGATGTTGATGATAAACTTCAAATTTTGGATTCCGGCGCTGATGATTTTATTGGTGAGGAAATTTCAAAACAAGAATTTCAAATGCGCTTAAAGGCGCATCTTAGG
>CAPYQR010000055.1:0-7331 GCA_948742005.1 uncultured bacterium | reverse complement strand
TCTTAGGAGATATATTGAAAGTTCAATAAATTTAATAACACATCTTCCCGATAAAAAAATAACAAAAAAAGCATTAAATAAAAGTCTTGAAAACGATAATGTTGTTTATCTTTTGATAAAAATACAAGGACTTGAACAATATCGATTAACACATGGCGAGATTGCTTATGAAAAAGTTCTGCAAACGCTTGGTGCAATAATAAATTCAACGCTTGCTGCCAATGATTTTTCAGGTCATATTAAAGATGATGAATTTGTTTTGATTACAAATAATTATCAAGCCGAAAAGATTTCTGCATTTTTAGTTTTTGCTTTTGATAATATTTTGAACAAATTTTATTCAAACGATGAATATGAAAATAATTTCACAATAACTTCCGATGATAATATCCAGGAAGCAAGAGATTATTTGATGAGGCTTTATATTACGGCTGTTGAGAAAAAAGATGAACAAGATTATAAAAGCATCTTGGCTGAGCTTTATGAATTAATTAAATTATGTGCTGATTCTAAAAAATCTACTTATGTTATAGACAGAATCAAATTAAAAGGTAAAACTTCCAACGTTGAAAAGAAAAATAAGGTTTTAATTTATGAAGCGGATTGCGCTTTGTCTTATTTAATCAAAAATGTTTGCGAGCTTAACAAAATTGAGGCAAAAATTGTCAATGAAGAAAAAGATTTTTTAAATGTGTATAAAGATTTTAAACCAAATGTTGTTGTTTTAGACTGGGGGTGCGAAAAAGAATCAGGAGCATTAAAAATAGCAAAAGAAATTTCAAAGGATAGTATAAGGCTGATTTTTTCTTCTTCTTATTTAAATAAAAAAGAAATCTTAAAATCAGGCGCTGACCTATACTTGCCAAAACCATATGAAATTAACAATCTGCTTGAATTTATAAGGAAATATTTAAATGAGTAATAAAATTTTCTCATAACGGGCAATTTTTTTTCCGTTTTGTTTTGTATAAATTGTAGTCAAAGTGTGTTGCATAGTTGTTTGAGGTGGAAAATGAGAATAAATGAATTTTCAAAAACAAATTTTAAAAATGTCGCAGTAAAACAGGCAAAGCCTGTGTTAAAAAGATTTCAATCTTCAAGTATTAACCAGGCGAATTTAGAATCAAGTTTTACACAAAATATTTCTCCTCAAACATCTTTAATAAATTTTACCCGCAAATGGAAAGAACACAACAGCTGGGGTGCTGTTGTGAATCCTGAAACAAAAGATGTAACTTTTAAACTTTTCACTTTTCCTGATGCAAAAAGCGTTAAAGCTGTTGTAATTAAAAAAGACAGCGATGAAACATTGTCATTTGAATTAAAAAACAAAAAGAATGGTGTTTTTGAAACTGCAAAACCGATTCCAAACAGCCTTGTTGAAGATGGCGACAGTTATTATTACGAAATTAAAAAAAATGACGGTGAGATTGTTAAAGTTAAAGATCCTTATTCATTCAAACAAGATGTCCTAATGGGCGAATCAGTAATCTATGATCATTCAAAATATGAATGGAATGATGATGATTGGTATAAAAATCCAAACAGAATTGTAAGACAAGAAAATAATAAAGGTAAAAATTTAAGCTTAAATGATGCTAAAATTTTTGAAATCAATGTTGCGACTTATTCTGATAAGGGGGATTTTAAAAGCGCTGCCGAAAAATATGATGAAGTTATAGAAAACGGTTTTAACGCTGTTGAAATAATGCCTGTTGAAAATACATATTCTTTTAACTGGGGATATGATGGAGTTGATAAATTTGCTGTTTCAAAATTCCTTGGCGGATCTGATGAATTAAAGAATAATATTGATGCTGCACATTCAAAAGGTTTAAATGTAATTATTGATATGGTTCCAAATCACCATGGACCTGATGGTTCAGAATTATCAAAAACAGGACCTTATATTAAAGGACCGAATGATTTTGGAGATGCTTATAATTTTGAGGGAAAAGATTCAAGATATGTCAGAGACTACATGGTTAATGCTGCGCTGAATTGGATTAAAAATTATCATGTTGATGGAATTCGTTTTGATATGACAAAATATATGTGTTCGGATATCACAATGAAGCAAATCGCGGCAGAAATTAATTATCACTATCCCGATGTTTTTATAATTGCTGAAGATTCAAGAACAGGAGTTGAAACCGATGGGGAAAATTTCTGGGATAATCATAAATTAAAACATGACCACAGGGTAACAAAACCTTTAAAAGGTTATGAATATGCTAAAGGCAAAGATGAAAATGCTCATAATGAAGCAATTGATGATTTAAACAGCTCAACGGTTAATCTTTCAAGATTGGGTTTTGATTCTGAATGGGATTTTAATTATTTCCATGTTTTAAAAGACAATTTATACGGCGATTCTAACCTTGATGCTTTTGAAGACGCATGTATCCAGGGACAGGGGCGTGTTAAATATGTCATGAGTCATGATGAAATCGGGAATTTTGAAGGAAGCAGATTGATTCCTAAATTAATCGTTCCGATGCTTCACTTGAATGAAAATATCTCTCTTAACAACGAAGATATTAAAAGAGCGCATGATATGTCAGAATTAAAAGGAATTGATTTTAAAACAGCAAGAAAAAGAGTTTTGTATCAAAAAGCGCAGTTTGTTTCTGAAAAAATAGCAATGCTTTACGCAGATTCAAAGCTGGATAAATATTTTAAAGATAATGATTTTATCGGGTTGTATGAAGATGTCTTGAAAAAACTTGATATCGATAAAAATGCAAACATCACCCCGAGAAGAATAAAATTTGCTTATGATAAAGCATTTTCTGCAAGCAAAATGGCAACTGCTATAACTTATACTCAAAAAGGTCCTAAAATGGTATTTCAGGGTGATGAACAAGCAGCATTAAGTCCGTTTCGCTTTTTCAGACAATTCCAATCAATTGAAAACGAAGATTATTTATACACGGAAAAAGGCTACAAGCCTGGAAAAAGTGCTTATGAAGAATCTGTTTTAAAAGACGAAAGCCAGCATGAAAGATACAAAAAAGGGTTTAAAAATCTGGTTAAAGATTTAAATAAATTATCTGATGAAAATAAAGCAATTTCAAGCGGAAGAATTGTTGCAAAAGATACCATAAAACACTATGGTTCTCAGGTTATCGGGATGCATTTTCGAGATGATGAAACAAAAAATGATATTTATACAATTGCAAACTTCTCGGATTTAAAATACCCAAGAGATGATGCAGATGAATATTATATCAAATTCCCTAAAGGAAAATGGGTTGAAATTTTGAATACCGATGATGAAAAATATTCAGGTTTCGGCTATACAAACAAAAATCCGATAATTAGCGACGGTCAGACTAATTTGCCTATAACTCTCGGCAACAGGTCAACTTTAATATTCAAAAAAGTAGGCTAGTTTTCAATATAGATTTGTGCTTTATCATAAATTAATCCTCCAAGCTTGCTCGGGAAGATGTTTTTGACCTTTTTTCTGATTGCACTGATGTTTATCGGAGAATAAAGGTAAATCATCAGGTTTTCTTTTTGGACAATTTCTTGATATTTGTCATAAATTTCTTTTCTTTTGCTAAAGTCAAATTCAAGAGCACCTTTTTTGTAAATTTCATCTAATTCTTTTTCAAAAGGGTATAAATCGTCAGTTTTGGAATTATTTTCTTTAAAATCGTTGCTTGAGCGTTTGTTGAACATATGTAGTGCGCCGTTGCTTGTCCAAACATTGTATCCGCCGTTAGGTTCTAAAATGTTTGAAGTCAGCGCCATTATAATACAATCAAAATCAAGATTGTTTACTATTTTGTTAATTAAGCTGTTAAATTCAATTGCTTTGAAATTGACTTTCATTCCAAGCTCCTCTAAATCTTGTTTAATTGAAACACCGGTTGCTTCTCTTTGGGTGTTTCCTGCGTTTGTTAAAAGTTCAAATTCGACTTTGTTGTTGTTTTTGTCAAATAAAATTCCGTCTTTTTGGTAAAATCCGCTTTTTTTAAGCAATTCAAGGGCATAATTTATATCTTTTTTGTGTCCTTTAGCAACCTGCTCGTTTAGAAAAATACTGTTTATTGCTTCTGCGCTGTGCAAGGGGCTTGCAAGCCCTGAAAAAATGTTTAAGATTAAGTCTTCTCTATCAATTGCCCAATCAACAGCGCTTCTGAAATTCGGGTCTTGAAACCAGCTTTGTTTAATTGGGTTAACGTAAAATTTTCCGCTTTTGTCTTTTCTGTTATTAAGGTTAAATAAAACAAATGTTGTGTTTGTTGTTGAACCGAGATTATAAATATCAAAATCCCCGTGTTTTTTAAGTTCTCTATATCTGTTTAATAATGCTCCTTGAATTGACAAAACATCTGTTTCGCCTGATTCAAATTTAAGGGTTTGGTTGTTTGTGTCAGGAGAAACCAAAAGAATCCATTTGTCGATGTATGGAAGTGATTGATTTTTTTTGTTAATTAAATAATAATTAGGATTTCTCTCAAAAATTATTCGCTGTGACGGAATATAACTTGACAATTTAAATGCCCCCGAAATTACAAGGTCAGAGGGGTTTGTGTCTATCCCTTGAAAAGTAAGGAAGAATTCGTTGCCTTTGTCTGTTGCTTTTTTAAAAACATGTTCAGGCATAATAGGCGCGCTTAAATTTCTTAAAAAGGGCGCAAAAGGCTTAGGTGTTGTGAATTTAACAGTGTATTTATCAATGATTTCAACTTGCGGCAGCTTGCCGTCTATCGTCATAACATCTCGTGTTGAACCTTCGCCAAAACCCTGAAAAATTATTGTATTGTATGTAAAATAAACGTCTTTCGAAGTTATTTCAACTCCGTCAGACCATTTTACACCTTTTCTTAAATAAACGATATAGGTTTTATTATCGTCTTTTATTTCAAAATTTTTAGCAAGCTTTGGGATGACTTTTCCGCTTGCAGGGTCAGTTTGGGTTAAACCATCATACATAATTTCACTTACTTCGCTTGTTGAAGCATCGTTGGAATTATAAGGATTAAAGCTTTTCGGGTCGCCTATTGTAGATTCTGTAAAAGTTCCGCCAAAAACCCCGACAGGAAGCTGTGAAACCAAATAATCGACATTGTTTATTGTCTTGTTAACAGGTGCTAAAGGGGTTGAATCAGCATTGAGGATTTGTTCCTGACTTTGGTCTTGAAAGATTTTTTCAAATGTATTTTTATCAAATCCATAATCTTTTTTTAAAACTAAAAGTAAAAATAAAGAAATAAGTGCTAATACAGCAATTATTATTAAGATTTTGTAAGTATTATTTTTCATAATATTGATTTTAGCATAATTAAATGATATAAAAAGTCATAAGAAGAATAATTTTTTCTTTCTTTAAAAAGAGGGATACGAGAAAATATGCGAATATTAGTTACAGGCTCAACAGGACTTTTAGGAAAATCTTTGTGTCCTTTGCTTGATAAGGAAAACTGGCAATATTGGGCGTGTAATTCTAAGATTTTTGATATTACAAATACCAAAATGGTTAATGAAATCATGAATAAAATTAATCTTGATTTTATTATTCATTTAGCAGGCTATACAAATATTGACCAGGCGGAAGATAACCCCAAGCTTGCGTATGATGTTAATCAGCTGGGGTCAAGAAATGTTGCTCATATTGCAAAAAAGCACAATATTCCGATTCTTTATGTCAGCACAGATAATGTTTTTGATGGAAATTCCAAAGTTCCATACAAGCCCTCTGATGTTACAAATCCGATTAATATCTATGGCAAATCAAAACTTGCAGGCGAGCGCGAAATTATAAAAGCAACAAAAAAACATTATATCCTAAGAACCTCATGGCTTTATGGCACTGGGGGGTATGTTGATGCTATGCTTACTTTTTCTAATTTCAGAAAAGAAATTTCAATTGTAGATGATCAGATAGGATGTCCGACATGTGCTGATGATGTTTCTCGAAAAATTATAGAATTAATTAAAACCAACGCTCCATATGGAATTTATCATGTAAGTTCTTCGGGAAGCGCTTCTTGGGCAGATTTTACAAAGAAAATTTTTGAATTTAAAAAAAGAAATGTTGAAGTTTCAACAATTACAAAAAGTGATTTTCCGCGCCCTGCAAAACGACCCAAATATTGTGTTTTAGATAGCTCTAATGTTTTGCCTGATTGGGAAAGTTCGCTAAAAAAATATCTGGCTGCCAAAAAATAATTTAAACTTAATTTTTAAATATAGTTTCTGTTTCTGAATTCAGAAGAGACCTAAGAGCCATACTGCTTACAATATCTTTTCTTAATTCATTTGAATCTTTTTCGGGCATTTGCGTTGTGATAAATTCTCCCTCATAATGATAAGCATCAATCTCCCACGGGCGGAGCTCATAGAGAGTTTTGTCTTTGTCTACATCGTAAAAATGTTTTTTGATTGACAAATATCGATTATCATCAGGAATTATGGAAAATTTAAGAGTCATATTTTCGTCAAAAAGTTTTTTTGGCTTGTAATTAAGTGAAAAATCGATTTTTTTATTTTGTCGTTTTAATTCTTCAAGTTCTTTTGCGATTTTTGCTTTTTCTTTTTTGTCTTGAGTTAAATCAAGTAGTTCTTGCATTGAATCCAACAATTCTTTGTCTGCAATTATGCAATTATTTACAGTTTCTTTTATGTGTCCGTCGCAATTTTTGGTTGAAGCTAAAATGTTATACTGAATGCTGTGTCTTAATTCATGTGCAAAAATAGACGAAAGATACAATTCTTTTTCTTTGTCTGTTAATTTTGTTTTTTCTGTTCTTGAAATTCCTTTTTTGCTTTTGCATTCTTTTAATTTATTCTCAGGGATTATTTTTAAATCGGTTTGTTCGTTATTTTCATTGTAATATTTTATTAAAAATATATCTTGTTTAAACAAATCCCAATCAACAATTGCTATTTCATTTGTTAAAAAACTATATGATGCAATTGTCAGGTCTGCTTTGTCTGTTTTTGATTCGTTAAAATTTAACTTTGGTTTTTGATAATTTAATTCATTGATAATCGGGTTTTGTTTCAATACAATGTCAAATGTTTTATTGTAGATTGCTTCAATTTTTTCGTTGCTGAAATTTGTATCACTCACTTTATCTGTTTTTTGAATTGTTCTTTCAAAATAATCGCCAATATTAGGGATTTGAAGCATTGTTTGATGTTGAATTTTTGGTGCGGTTATTGGTTTTCTTGCGATATTTGATAAAGGCGGTATATTAAAATGAATCATTTTAATCTTTCTTTGTATTTAATTATATAAAAACAAACAAATATTTAAAATTGCTTTAATTATAAGCTTGCCTGTTGTCGCATTGTTATTATATAATATATTAAAC
>CAPYQR010000054.1:6506-9327 GCA_948742005.1 uncultured bacterium | reverse complement strand
GATAAAGGAAATGTTAAATCAATCGCTTATGATATTATCTACAACGGAAATGAATTGGGCGGCGGTTCAATCAGGATTCATGATGCCGAAATTCAGGAAAAAATCTTTAAAGCTTTAGGTTTAACGCCTGATGACATTAAAGAAAAATTTGAATTTATGATTGATGCGTTCAAATACGGAACTCCTCCGCATGGCGGTCTTGCAATTGGTTTAGACAGGCTTGTTGCGCTTTTATTGCGCGCAAATTCAATCCGCGAAGTAATTGCGTTCCCGAAAAACTCCCAAGCAAAAGATTTAATGACAAATGCACCCTCAAGCGCAAGCGAAGAGCAATTAAGAGAATTGCATTTGAAATTAAGGAATTTGCCTAAAGTTTAATTTATGGAATCATAAAAAAATAAATAAAAAGACGATATTAAAATTAATAATATCGTCTTTTTTAAATAAAACATTTTACAATTTCAAAAGTGTTCAAAAGACATTATTTCAAAGTGTTTCAATATCTTTTAAAAATGTTGATTGAAAAAATAAAACGGGCATTATAAAATTAGAAAAGGTAAAAAGGTAGTAAGAAAAATGAGCGATATACAATTTCAAACCGACATTGAAAAGTTAATAGAGATTTTGCCCCTCAAAATCAAAAGAAATATTCAAGAGGGGCTTTTGGATGATGCAATTGAAATAGTTTTAGATATTGGAAGAATTCCCGAAATCAGGCTTGGAAACGGAAAGATTTTATCGCTCGGAAACGACAATATAACACGTGACGATCTTGATTTTATAACAGAAAAACTGCCTGAATTTACCCATGACAACCGCTCGGGAATCGCAGGAACTCTGCATAGAATAAGCGCAATCCGCAATCGTCAGGGAAAAATCGTAGGTTTAACCTGCAGAATAGGCAGAGTTATAACAGGAACAATAAAATGTATCAGAGATTTTGTCGTACAAAATAAATCAATACTTTTCCTCGGACGTCCAGGGGTCGGGAAAACTACAAAATTAAGAGAAATAACGCGTTTAATGGCAGATGAATTAGGCAAACGCGTTGTTGTCGTAGATACTTCTAATGAAATTGCGGGCGATGGTGACGTTGCACATCCTGCTATCGGCAAAGCAAGAAGAATGCAAGTTGCACAGCCTGAATTTCAAAAAGATATCATGATTGAAGCAGTCGAAAACCACACGCCCGAAGTAATTGTCGTTGATGAAATCGGAACAGAGCAGGAAGCTGCTGCTGCAAGGACGATTGCCGAACGCGGGGTTATGTTAATTGCAACAGCACATGGAAACACTCTTGATAACTTAATCAAAAACCCGACATTATCTGATTTAATCGGCGGGATTGATACGGTTACCTTGGGAGATGATGAAGCAAAGCATCGTGGCTGCCAAAAAACAGTTTTAGAACGTCAAAAACAGCCGACTTTTGATATTGTTATTGAAATTATAGATAGAAACACGCTTTCTATTTATAAAGACAGCGCAACCGCCGTTGATTACATCCTTCGCGGATGGCCTATAAGCCCCGAAATCCGCAAGGTTGATGAAAACTACAAACCTGAAAAACAAGAAATTGATATAATCAAAAAAGTTGAAGAACTCGACAAAAAAGCAAAAAGCGACATCCCCTCCGCTCTTAATTTCAGCTTTAACCGCGCACAATATATAAAAGATAACAAAAAACACAAAAAAATCTACATCTACGCTGTTTCGCGCTCAATTGTCGATAAATTAATCGAAAGATTAGATATTGATGCAACAATTGTAAGAAGCGTTGAAGAGGCAGATTTTGTCATTGCGCACAAAAACTTTGCAAAAGGCGGAACAAAAATCCTCTCAACAGCAAACGAATATCATCTTCCCGTTTTCTTTGTCAGGACAAATTCAATGAGTCAGATTCAAAGAGTCTTAAAAGAAGCACTTAATTTAACCCAGGAAAATCAAGAAATTCAAAATTTAACAAATTATAAAGATTCAACAGAATTAGCGCTTGATGAAACCAACGCAGCAATTGCAAAACTTGGCGAAGGATGTGAAGTTATTGAACTTGAACCGCAGGAAAAACAGGTAAGAAAACTCCAGCATGAACTTGTTGAAGCACATGGATATAAATCTATAAGTATTGGCGAGGGAAAAGAAAGACACTTAAAAATTTTCAAAGATGAATACTAAAGAAGAAACAATAGAAAATTTTAAAATAAAATATAAAAAACATATTTTTTCAAAAAACATAAAAATAAGCTTGAAACAAAACGATGAAATTCTTGTTACTATGCCGAAATTCTGCCCGTATAAAAGCGGGAGAGATTTTTTGATTCAAAATTTTGATAAAATTAAGGAATTTAATTTTAAAAAAGAACAAAAAAACTTTTTGCCCTCTGATATTTCAACAAAATTTGAAACTTTAATTTTGATTTCTGCTGATGAATTAAAAACAGAGGTAAAATCTGGAATTGTTTATTTTTATTATCCAAAAACCCTTGATTTTAATTCAAACGCGGTTCAAAAACCCCTAAAGGAAGCTTACTTAAAGGCTTTAAAAATCGAAGCAAAAAATTATCTCTCCCAAAGGCTTCAATATTTAGCAAAAAAATACGATTTTAAATACAGCAAAACAAGCCTGAGAAACCAAAAAACCCGTTTTGGCAGCTGTAGTTTTAAAAACGATATAAGTTTAAATATCAATCTTATGAAATATGATTTTGATGTTATTGATTATGTTTTAATCCATGAACTTTGCCATACAAAGGTTAAGAACCATTCGCAAAGGTTTTGGATTGAAGTTGAGAGATATTGCCCAAATTGGAGGGAACTAAGG
>CAPYQR010000054.1:5906-6496 GCA_948742005.1 uncultured bacterium | reverse complement strand
GAACTAAGGAAAAGATTGAGAAATTAAAATAAATTTCTATTTAATTTCCTTTTGTCCTTTGGAATCAATTTCTTCCTTTAATTTTTCAATAAATTCATCAATCGTCATCTCGCCGATTTGACCAACTCCGCGTTTTCTTATTGCAACTTTATTGGATTCGATTTCCTTGTCGCCCGCAACTAAAACATAAGGAACTTTGCGGTTTTGGAAATAATCTCTGATTTTATAATTCATTGATTCTGATTTTTCTTCAAAAATCACACGAATACCGTTTTCTTTTAATTTTTTATAAATTTTATCCATATATTCATTATGCCTGTCGGCAATCGGAACTAATGCAACCTGCTGTGGTGCAAGCCAAGCAGGGAACGCACCGGCGTAGTGTTCAATTAAGATTCCATGGAAACGTTCCATTGAACCGAAAACAACACGGTGAAGCATTATCGGGGTCTTTAGGTTTCCGTCTTTATCTTGATATTTCATCTCAAATCTTTGAGGCAGGTTGAAATCAAGCTGGATTGTGCCGCATTGCCATGTTCTTCCGATTGCATCTTTAAATTTAAAATCAATTTTCGGTCCATAAAACGCAC
>CAPYQR010000054.1:0-5896 GCA_948742005.1 uncultured bacterium | reverse complement strand
GTTGAAATATCACCAATGTAGCTATCCGGGCG
The DNA here is from genome assembly GCA_948742005.1 of uncultured bacterium. Taxonomy (GTDB): domain Bacteria; phylum Cyanobacteriota; class Vampirovibrionia; order Gastranaerophilales; family Gastranaerophilaceae; genus RUG14156. The sequence goes on along the minus strand of CAPYQR010000054.1, from coordinate 5,864 downwards.
GGTTGAAAGTTCAACATCAAATGTCATGCCGAAAATTCCCATAGCATCTGTTACAAAATCAATAATTTCATTAATTTCATCAACTAATTGTTCAGGGGTACAGAATATATGTGCATCATCCTGCGTAAAACCTTGAACACGGGTTAAGCCTGATAATGCTCCTGATTTTTCTCTGCGATAAACCGTTCCTAATTCTGCCATTCTTAAAGGCAAATCGCGATATGAACGGCGCTGTGCTTCATAAATCAAAATATGAAAAGGACAATTCATCGGTTTTACGATATATTGTTCATCTTCTTCATTTTCTTTTTGAATGAAAAACATATTTTCGCGATAATGGTCAATATGTCCTGACAATTCCCAAAGCTTTGATTTAGCTAATTGCGGTGTTTGAACGATGACATAACCGCGTTTTCTGTGTTCTTCGCGCCAGTAATTTTCAATTTGTTCGCGAACAACATATAAATTCGGATGCCAAAGAACCAAACCTCCGCCGATTTCATCTCTTACAGAAAACAGGTCTAATTGAGTTCCTAATTTTCTGTGGTCGCGTTTTTTTGCTTCTTCTAGTTGAGTTATGTAAGCATCCAGTTCTTCTTTTGTTAAAAATGCAGTCGCATAGATACGTTGGAGCATTTTATTTTTTTCGTTTCCGCGCCAATAAGCTCCTGCAACAGACATTAATTTAAAAGCCTTGATTTCACGCGTTGAATCAATATGAGGGCCTGAGCAAAGGTCGTTAAACAAAACGTTTCCGTCTTTGTCTTTTGTTAAATACAACGTCGGGTTATCGTTTTTGTGCTCTTCCAATAATTCTGCTTTATAAATTTCGCCTTGTGCTTTGAATTCTTCTATTTGTTTTTCAACATCAGGAATTTGATATTTTTCAAAGGTTAAATTTTGCGAAATTAATTTTTTCATTACTTTTTCGATTTCTTTAAGATTTTCATCATTTAAAGTAACGCCCTCAATATCAAAATCATAATAAAATCCGTTTTCAATCGCAGGGCCTATTGCAAGTTTTGCCTGCGGATATAATGTTTGAACAGCCTGCGCCATAATATGAGAGCAGGAATGTCTTAGAGTATGTAATTTTTCATTTATTTCTTTTTGTGATAAATTTTCCATTTCTTTTCCTCAAAAACAGTAATAATTATTAAAATTTTATCACAAAATCAATTTTGCAACCAAAACAAGTTAACACGCAAAAAAATTTAACGCGCAAAAAATTTTCTTCACATTATTTATTAAAATTACCATGATAACTTGGTCAGGGAAGAAATAAAGAAAAATAATAATTACTTTCTGGAATTCAATGAAAATGAAGACACAGCATACCCAAACTTATTGGATACAATGAAAGCAATTCAAGATTTAGACAAAGATTTATTTTTTATCAAAATGACAACCTATAAAAAAAACGGAGCTTGGGCAAGAAAAATTAACCGCCTTGCCTGTAAAACCGCAGATTTGATTAACATTAACTGCAGTTTTGATAAAATTTTAGATTATATTAAAGAAAATTTAACAATCATTAACGATAATCCGACTTATTGTTCAAAAAAAGAATATATTTCGTATTTCGGAATATATAAAGATTCTTACAAGAGGGGATGCGAGTATTATAATACATATAAAAAAATCTGTGATGATTTTGAAGCAAAAGATGTTTTTGATAAATATCAGCCAAAAGGGCATGAGAAAAATACAAATGTCTGCCAAATTGAATTTAAAGATGCCACATCTTCAATGCCTCCTCATATAAAAATAATTTACGGGTGCAATTTTGCGCAAAAAGGATCAAATTTTGACATTGTTAAAAAAGTTTATAAAGATTTTAAAAAAATAAAAAAACCGACAAAAGAACAAATTGATTTCACAACAGCAAAAATCCAATGGCTGATTGCGCAAGAAAGCCCTTTTGTCCATGGGAATGATTCTTTAGCTAATATTTTAACAAAAGCAATTTATATTTCGCAAGGTTACAAAACAAGCCCTGTAAAAAGCGGCAAAAGCCTCGATTTTGAGGCATTTTACCGCGATTTAGATGATTATATTAAAATTTATCCTAAACTTTTTGAAATTGAACCTTATAAAATCTAATAAGCGTTTAAATATCTGTCTTTTTCCCATTGAGAAACATAGGTTCTATAGCTGTCCCATTCTAAATTTTTAGTTGCAATAAATTCATTTAAAATATGCTCACCAAGTGCATCTTTAATAACATCATCACACTTTAAAAGCTCAACTGCTTCATACAAAGTTCCCGGTAAGGAATCAATATTAGCATTTTTTAATTCCTTAGGCGTCATTTCGTAAATGTTTTCTTCCACTTGCATCGGCGGAGTGATTTTATTTTCAATTCCATCCAAAATAGCACCCAAAATAACCGCTAAAGCTAAATAAGGATTGCAAGAAGGGTCAGGCGAGCGAAGTTCGATTCTTGTTGCAACTCCGCGTTTAGCGGGAACTCTGATTAACGCCGAGCGGTTAGCTAAACTCCAAGCAAGATAAACAGGTGCTTCATACCCGGGGACAATTCTTTTATAGCTGTTTACAATCGGGTTTGTGATTGCAGTGAATGATTTAACATGTTTTAAAACTCCGCCGATTGAATACATTGCTTCTTGAGAAAGTCCTGTTGCAGAATCAGGTGCATAAAAAAGATTTTCGCCGTCTTTAAATAAAGATAAATTACAATGCATGCCTGAACCATTAATTCCAAAAATCGGTTTAGGCATAAATGTAGCATGGACTCCGTATTCGTTTGCAATACTTTTAACTACATATTTAAAAGTAATTATATTATCAGCAGCAGTCAGGGCATCTGCATATTTAAAATCAATTTCATGCTGCCCGTCCGCGACTTCATGGTGCGAAGCTTCAATTTCAAAATCCATTGCTTCTAATGTTCCAACGATATCACGTCTTATATCTTCTGCTAAATCAGTGGGTGCAGCATCATAATATCCGCCTTTATCATGGGGGATTGTTGTTGCTTTTCCGTTTTCATCCAATTCAAAAATGAAAAATTCCGCTTCAGGCCCGACATTCATTTTATAACCCAATTTTTCCGCTCTTTGAATCATTCTTTTTAAGTTGCATCGAGGACACCCCTCAAAAGGTGTTCCATCAGCATTATGGATATCACAAATTATACGTGCAACATTTTCCCCATCACGTTCACACCAGGGAAGAATTGTGAAAGTATCAAGGTCGGGAAAGAAATACATATCTGATGTTTCAATGCTTCTAAATCCTTTTATGGAAGAACCGTCCAGCATAATTTCATTATTTAAAACCTTGTTAAGCTGACTGATAGGCAAACAAAGGTTTTTGATTGTTCCGTTCATATCACAGAATTGCAGCCTGATAAAACAGACATTGTTTTCGCAACAAAGTTGTTCAATTTTTTCTTTTGTCATCTTCGGGTATGCCATTTTTATTCCTCCTAAAAAATTTCGTATAGCATTTATCTTAAAATACTATACGAAAAATTTTGAAAATAGGAATTTTTTTATAAATTTTTAATATGGCTGTTTCTTATTTTTTGTATTCTAACCGTAGTTTCAATATTCAACGGACATTTTAAAGCTTCTTGCGCATTTTCAACTTCAAAACCTGCATTACTTAAGAAAACCGCATTTTCCCATTTATCAAGCTTTTCTTTTAAATCATCGGGTAAATCTTGATACATATAGCCGCTATAAGTTGTCAAAGTTATTTCATTGTAATCGCCGACTTGTCTTTCAAGGTAGCCTTTGCCAAGTTCCTTTGGTTTTGTAGCATTGCCCGATTTTTCCATTTCTTTAAGAGCTTTTTCATATTCTGCTTTATCCTGTGGATCAATTCTTTCAGAATCCAAAGAATAACCGAACATTCTATCATGTAAAGCATCAACGGAACATCTGTACTCCGATTCTTCTTCCATTTTTTGCATGAATTCTCTAAATTCTTCAGGCGAATCCCAGGTTTTAGATATTTTTGGTTTGTCTTCAGGTGTTATTAATTTGGTGTCGGGTAATGTTGTATAATGAGGCAAGATTTCGATTTTGCCTCCTTTATCCAATATTTTTGAATCTTTTTGTACCCTGATTTCGGCAGATTGTTCAAAAGGACAATCGGGAAGTTTTGCATCATCTCCCCAGACTTGTTCCATTTTTTCGCATTCTTTTTCCCATTCGTCTACTTTTGCTTTGTCTTTTGCTGACAGTTGGTTATAGGTTTTGCCGTCATATAGTTGGTTTTGGTTTCTGTCCAGTTGCCGTATTTTGTTTGGGTAACTCCGGGTTCAGATTTTTCTTCCGGATGATTAGACAGTTCAACAGTTTGAACCATATAATGGCTTCGTCTTTCTTTATCCAATTCGGCTTCGTGTTTTGCTTGTTCAAATTCTGACCTTTCAGAATTTGTCAAGTCCTCAATTTCCTTGCCATAAGCTTCTGTTCTTTTTTGTTCGTAAATTCCTGCGGTATCAGGAATTTTAAAAATTCCGTTTACTTGTACATTTTGATTGTTTTCAACTTCTTCTTTAGCAGAATCCAAAACAGACGGGTCGATTTCAAGCGTATAGTTTGGCAAAGTCTTTTCCATTTTTGGTTTTTCTTTTTCAAAGATACTGGTGTTTGGTTTTTTTTCTAAGGTTTTTGGCTCTAGAGTTTTTGCGCTGAAATCAGCAGGTAATTTCTTACCTTGCAAATTATTAATACTTGTCATGCAGCTCACACCTTTCTATGTAATTAAAAACTAAATTTGCGATATTTTAGTAATCGTTTTTTTATTTTTGAAACTTTAGCTTTTTTATAGAAAAGTGAAAAAATTGTTACAAAAATTAAATAAAAATAAAATGCTCTATTTCTTCTCTGTTTTTAATTTGATTTTTTTCAAAAAAATCATCAATTGAAGAATAAAACCCCAGATGGCTTCTAATCCAGATTGCTCTTTTAGCGCTCAGCCTTGTAAACCCGTCCAATAGTTCTAATTCGCGCCAGGAGGCTTTGTTTATGTTAATTTTTGCCGTATTATTTTTGATTTGTTTTTTAAGATTTTCTGTTTTAATTTTTTGAAAAACAGGAATCAAACTCAAGATTAAAACTCCCGACAAAAACCACAAAACCAAAGCAAGAGTGCTGTTTAAAGCCAAAATAAAACCTAAAAGCGCAAAATATAAAAATATTAAAAACTGCATTTTTTTATCCTTAATTATTAAGTTTAATTATAAAACTTATTATGCTTTTTTGGCAATATAAATACATTCTTTTAATACTAATCTATTTCAACACCCCATTGCAGCAGGGAATCTCTTATTTTGTTTTCTTTTTCAATCCAAATATCTTGTTCTTCTTGATTTTGCGAGGAGAGATTTTTTAATTCTTGAACTAAATTTAATTCAATTATGTACCTTCTTGGAGAATTTGAAAAATCAGACTTTGACATTTGCTTAACAAAATCTAAATAAGCTTTTTTTAGATTATCATAAGGATTTGAAGTTTGTGTGTTTAAATTTTGATTTGAATTTAAATTTATTAGATTAATTTTTTCCATTTTTATCTCTTTCTTGCAATATCAATGTTTGTAAAATATTTTTTAAATTCATCAAGGGTTAAATCTAGATTGCTGCCGCAATCCCAGGGGTTTGTGACTTTGAACATGGGGGTGTTGCCGTCCGACAAATAAGGCTGTACGCCATAAGCGTGCCTTTGGGCAATTTTTAGCCCTTCGTTTAAAAACTCTGTGTCGGCTTTGCCTGTTGTTCCTGCGGTTATTATATAATTATCCCAATTTTTCTTGTTTTTCAAAAAATAATCAATAGCATTTTCGCCCGACATATGCATTGTTCCTTTTAAACCGAACATTTCAAGGAC
>CAPYQR010000053.1:6321-9521 GCA_948742005.1 uncultured bacterium | reverse complement strand
CCAAACCAAAAAGCATTAATACAATTGCTAAAATATAGATAAAACAACTTGCAAACCTGAATAGGGAATTTTGTGTTTTGTTGAATAATTTTTGCATATTTAGTGAATAAATTGTGCAAATTACAACATCAATAAATAATTTATTATATACTGATTCAAAAATCGAATTGACCTCAAAGACCATATATAAATAAATTAACGACAAAGATACAAAATAAAAAATTTCTGATAAACTCTTGTCTTTTTTGGAAATTAAATAACCGCACAGCCCAATAAAGACAGAACAAACACCAAAAAGCAAAAGTCTTTGATTTAAAATCAGCTCAAGATTATTTGAAAATAATATCCCATCAAGGGGGAAAATTGCCAAAACACCCGCACAAACAAATGCGCAGGTATAGTTTTTAAATTCTTTTAAATCGAATATAAAATATAAATAAGACAGCAAAAGCCCCTCAAAACAATAAGCAATCGGTCTTATCATTCCATTTGTGAGCAAAAATGTTGAAGCCAAAATTGCCAAAAGTGCATTTTGGAAATAGATTCTTTTTTGAATTTTATTATTCATTCTGTTTGCTATAAATTGTGCGATTATATAAACAATTGCAAATAATATAACAACCAAGCCTATTTGCATTTTATTTTCAAAATGAAAAATATAGTTAACAAACCATATTAAAACGGCAAAATTAAGCCAATTTAAGATTTCAAGAGTGTTTGTATATTTATTTTTAATTATTGAAATAAAGTCATTAACAAAATATATCAGCCACAACAGCACAGGATAAAGCAAGCTTGTTTCTTGATTTTCAATAAAAATACTTGCACATATCGCGCTTAGCGAAAGATTTATTAAGTTTAGAGAAATTTTATCAGGATTTTGTTTTACATAAACTACTGACATTAAATTTATTAAAATTAAATAAATAAAAATTCAGCTCCAACATTATTATTTACAAAAAACAGATTAAAATATGCACCAAAAAGCCCGAGAGCAATTGTTGAAAAAGTTTTGAATTTATTTGAAATAAAATATGAAAAGACAACAATCAAAAACCCTGCCGCAACGGCAATCTCGGGAGTAATTATATTATATAGCGAAACGGCTGTGTATGTCGAAATTAATAATCCTGCAATCCCAACGCCGCACAGAACTTCGCCATGGGTTTTTGAATTTTTATTATGAAGATGGAATCCAAAGAAAATTACACCAAAAGAAACCAGATATCCTGATAAAATCTGTATTTCTTTAGTTATTGTAATATATTGGCTGACCATTTTAACAAAAATTCCAATTCCGACAATTAATGCAACAGCACCAATTTTATTGAAGATATTTCCAAGAAACATTTTTTCAAAATCAGAAGATTTTTTATGTTTATCTTCATCTTTATCTTTATTGACATTATCCGTTTGCTCAATCTCGTATAATTTTTCTACTTCTTTTTTAATATTTGGCTCACAAGGTGTTGTTGTTTCAATAACTTCAGGGGTTTTATATATTTCATTTTGAAGTCTTTTTTGAACTCTTTTAATTTCTTCTATATCTGATTTCATTGTTAAAACGCTGATTAAAAGATACAGGGGTAAAATTAAAAAAGCAAAAAATATCAAAATTGCAAAAAAAGCACCCATTTTCAACTCCTCCGTTTATAAATATATTTCATAATTTTATCATTCGATTATGACAAAAGCAATTGCTTTATTTTTTTCATGGGATAGGCTGACTTTGAATTTATATTTTTTTAATTCATCAATTAAAACGTTAATATAAGGAGATCCTGAGGGATTGTTTAAGATTTCAATTTTATTATATGATACAACTTTATCATAAACCCCATCCAAAGCTTTTACAACCGCTTCTTTGGCGCAAAATCTTGCCGCGAGATGCGGTGCTGAATTTTTATTTTTAAAACAGTAATCAAGTTCTTTTTGAGTAAAAATTCTATACAAAAAACAAGAATCTTTTTCCAGAGTTTTATTTTTAAAACGAGAAATTTCTTCAATGTCACAACCGATATTCATTTTTAGATTTTAACATAAAAAAAGACCTTTTATGTTTAAAATAAAAAAATAAATAAAAGGTCTGAAATCGAATAAGTAGAGAGTTAATAAGTAAAATTGTCAGAAAGTTTGATTTAATATAGATTTTATTTCCTTAAGTTTTGTTTCGTTTTTCATATTATCACTTTGTAAGATTTTTCTGATTTGGCTTTTGATAAAAAACACTTCTCTACCAAGCCTTTTCAGCTCGAATTTGCAGTAATTAAGGTGTAATTTATGTTCTTTGAGCATATCTCCCAGGATTCGCACGATAAACTGAATTTTATTTTTAACCTTATATTCATTTAAAAGATACTGAATTCTTGCACTTACGGTCGAGCGTGAATATGAAAGTGTTTTTGCGATTTGATGTGTTGTATATCCTTCAAAAATATAGTAAGTAATTTTTTTACACTCTGTTAAAAATTTTTTATTTTTGATATCATCCTCACATGAAAGTTTTTTATAAAATGACATTGTAATTTTTACCCCTTTGTCTTTAAAAAATTTTTGTAAATATTTTATTTATTGTGTTATAATGTAGTTGATATAAGTATAATAGTAGAATAATTTACAAATGTCAAGTATTAAATAAAATAGGAGAAAATATGAACAAAGTCGGACAAAGAATCAAAAAAATACGAAACCTGCTGAATATGTCGCAAGAAGAGCTTGCAAGCGTAGCAGGAATTACAAAACAGGCAATTTCAAACATAGAAAATTCGAAAAGTCTGCCAAGTTTGAACATGCTTCGTCAACTGTCTGTTAACTATAATATTGATTTGAATTATGTAATTTCAGGCATAGGAAGCTATTTTATCTCTCAAAACGGAGATTATTCAAAGCTCAAAGAAACATTAATGAAAGAAGTGGAAAGTTTTCTTGACTCAAAAGGAATTCGTTAGGCAACAAATTGTTTAGTATATGTAACAATTTAGTAATAAATTTGCACAACTAATATTTTTTGTGTAATAATTTATTTGTTAATAGTCTAACCATTCCTTTCTTGACTTATGCGGTTTTCGAACCGCATTTATTTTTTGTCTTAAATGAACTTGCTTTTATTTTTTGTGCTAAAATAATTTTGTTATGTTAAATGAATTTTTATACGGAAAAATACACAGAGCAACCGTAACCGAGGCTAATCTTGATTATGT
>CAPYQR010000053.1:956-6311 GCA_948742005.1 uncultured bacterium | reverse complement strand
ATTATGTAGGTTCAATTACAATCGATAAGACATTATTAAAAGCAACAAATATCAAGCCTAATCAAAAAGTTGAAATTTTAAATATAAATAACGGAAATCGTTTTTCAACTTATGTTATTGAAGGTGCTGAAAATTCGGGTGTAATTTGCCTTAATGGTGCTGCTGCGAGGATGGTTCAAGTTAAAGATAAAATAATCATTGTTGCATACGCATTGCTAAACGAGGAAGAACAAAAAACATTTTGTCCTAAAATTGCTCATGTAGATGAAAATAACAGGTTGATTAATCTTTAATTTTGTTGAATCTGATTTGTTTTCTTGAAATTAGAAAACTGATTCCCTTTTGTTATTGCAACTTTTCCTGATCTTACAAATTCTTTAATTCCATAAGGTCTTATAAGTTCGGCGAATGTTTCAACATCTTTTTCGCATCCGTCAATTTTAACCGTGTAGATTTTATCTGAAACATCCATAATTTTAGCATTTGCCTGTGCAACAATATTTAAAAATTCGGCACGATTTGAATCGGAAATGTTAACTTTAATCAATCCGATTTCATATTCAATAGCATCGCCTATTGAAAGGTTTGCAACTTTAATAACGGGAATTAAACGATTTAATTGCTTGCAAATTTGTTCAATTACATCGTCATCACCTGCCGTTACTATTGTTATTCTTGAATAAATACTGTCAATTGTAGGTGCAACAGTCAAACTTTCGATATTGTAACCGCGTCCTGAAAAAAGGTCAACAATTCGCGACAAAACCCCTACTTCATTAGAAACAAGAACCGAAATTGTATGATTTGTTGACATAATTAAACCTCCTCGCGCGACAACAATACTTTATCTATAGGCTCACCTGCCAAAACCCATGGATAAACCATTTCAAAGTTTTCACAAACAAAATCAATCATAACAGGCCCACTAAATTCAATAGCCTCTTTAAGTGTAGGGATAATTTCTTCTTCTTTTTCAACCCTCAAACCAAGCGCACCGTAACTTTGTGCTAATTTTACAAAATCGGGTGAAGAGATTTTTGTTTGCGAATAATGTTTGTTGTAAATTTTTTCCTGCCATTGACGAACCATTCCAAGATACCCGTTATTGATTATGCAATTAATAACTTTAAACTTGTAATCAACACAGGTCATTAATTCCTGTATATTCATTTGTATAGAGCCGTCACCTGCGATATTTAAAACATATTTTGATTTACCTGCTACACATGCGCCCATTGCCGCAGGAAAACCAAATCCCATTGTTCCTAAGCCGCCTGATGTGATTAATTTTCTCGGGTGATTAAATTTGAAATTCTGCGCGCTCCACATTTGGTGTTGTCCGACTTCAGTAGCAACAATCGGTTCATCTTTTTTAGTAAAATCATGAATTGTTTGTAAAACGGTTATTGCGCTAAGTTTTTCGGATGTTTTTTGTGCAACTGCAACTTTTTTCTTCCATTCGCAAATATCATTAAACCATTTTTCTTTAGCGCAAATATCAACTTTATGCCGTGATTTTGACAATTCACACAACATTGATTCTAAAATATTTTTAACATCCCCGACAATCGGAATCGTTGCTTTAACGTTTTTGGAAATTGAACAAGGATCAATATCTATATGAATAACTTGTGCATCGCGCGCAAAACGTTTTAAACATCCTGTTATCCTGTCTGAAAATCTTGTGCCTATTGCAAAAATAACATCAGCATTACAAACTGTCAGATTAGCGCAATAATTCCCATGCATACCCATCATACCAAGACTTGTTTCAAGATTATCAGGATAAGTTCCAGAACCCATTAAAGTATGAACAACAGGAATTGAGAGTTTTTGTGCAAGCTCTTTTAGCTCATTGTGTGCATTTGATGCTACGACACCGCCCCCTGAAATAATTACCGGTCTTTTTGCTTCAAAAAGAGTTTTAAGCGCCTTTTGAATTTGCAAAGGATGACCTTTATATGTCGGGTTATATCCAACAAGTTCAATATTTTTCGGGTAATTAAATTCATATTTTGCATTAAATATATCAACAGGAATATCAATTACAACAGGCCCTTTTTTGCCTGTTGTCGCGATATAAAACGCTTCTTTGATAATCCGCGCTAAATCTTTAACATCTTTAACAAGATAATTATGCTTACAGCAAGAGCGCGTAATTCCTACTATGTCTGCTTCTTGGAAAGCATCTCCGCCGATAAGTTTTGAATTAACCTGTCCTGTGATTAAAATTAAAGGAGTTCCATCATAATAAGCATTTGCAAGCCCCGTTATTGTGTTACATGCCCCGGGTCCTGAGGTTACGATTGCAACCCCTGCTTTGCCGCTAACACGGGCATAACCCTCTGCCGCATGCACCGCAGCTTGTTCATGGCGGACAAGATAATGTTTGATTTCATCCTGCATAAACAAAGCATCATATAAAGGCAAAACAACACCCCCGGGATATCCGAAGATTTCTTTAACCCCCTCTTTTACAAGTGATTTTAATAAAATTTGTGCACCGCTATACATTACCTTGTTCATATTTTCCCTTTTGTTAATTCTTTTTATATTAATTATTATTATAACAATAAAATTTCTATCGATAAAATTTGTAAATTAATATAACAAAACATGCGCATTTTAAATCTTTTTAATATAATTAATTTTAGGAGTTTTTCAAATGTTTGATTATATAAAAGGCACTCTTGCCGACAAAAATTACCCTTATTGCACGATTGAAAACAACGGAGTCGGGTATCAAATCCTTGTTAATTCCAGAACTTTAAAAACTTTAGGTGAAATTGATTCTAAAATTAAAATTTATACAAAATTAATCCACAAAGAAGATTCTATGACCCTTTGCGGCTTTAAAAATAAACAGGATAGAATTATTTTTGATATTCTAACCTCTGTTTCAGGAATCGGCGTAAAGGTTGCTTTTGCACTTTTTGACGAATTTGATACAAAAGAACTAATTGAAATTGTAATGGATGAAAATGTTAAAATGATTTCAAAAGCAAAAGGGGTTGGTGCTAAAATGGCACAAAAAATCGTTTTTGAAATTAAAGATAAACTGACAAAAATTGATCCCTTGCAAAATTCTGCTGCCGCAGATGTTAAAAGCACAAAAATTTCCCCCGAATCAATCAAAAATGCTTCCGCCGTCTTGCAATCTCTTGGTTATACTTCAAATGAATATAATAAAGCCTTACAAACCGCAGCAAGTGTTCTTGATAAAGATGACCCATCGGAACTTTTAAAAGAAGCGTTGAAAATATTGTCGTTGTTTTAAAATAATAAAATTTAAGGATAGAAATAAGATGAATTTAGCTGAATTTACAAAAAAACTTGCAAAACCCAAAAATGAATTAAGGGTTTTATTTGCTTCAAGTGAAGTAGCACCTTATTCTAAAGTCGGCGGGTTGGCTGATGTTGTCGGGGAATTGCCTTTGTATTTAGACAAAGAAGACGTGGAATGCGCAATTTTTACCCCGCTTTACGGGTGTATTAATCAGGAAAAATATAAAATAATTGAACTTGAAAATTCTGATTTAAAAATCAACATGGGTCACACACAACATATTTTTAAATTAAAAATGTGCGAAATACCGAAAACAAAAATAAAAGTCTTTTTTGTTGATAATCCCAAGTATTATTCATGTTTTAATGTGGTTTATCCTAAATGGTGCGATGAAATGTATGAAATGCAGCGATATGTTGCTTTTTGCTTAGCTGTTTTAGAATATGCTAAATTATTAAACTTTAAACCCGATATAATCCATGCCAACGATTGGCATACGGCAATGTTACCTGTTTATCTTAAAACTAACTATAAATTCGATGAATTTTATCAAAATACAAAATCCGTTTTCACAATCCACAACCTTGCTTACCAGGGTTCTTGCGATAAATCAATAATAGATTTTGCAAACATGCGCTGGGATAATGTTTACCATGATAACTGTATTGAACATTACGGAAGAGTTAATTGGCTTAAAGGTGCTCTATATTGCGCCGATAAAATTACAACCGTATCCCCCCGCTACGCACAAGAAATTTTAGGCGGAGACTTTGGAGAGGGTATGGATTATACCTTAAGAGGTCAAACCTACAAGCTTTGCGGAATTTTAAACGGTACAAAGTATGATTCAAAACCTTTTAATTTAAAAGAAAAACCAAAATTTAAAGAAGAAATCCAACGCGCTTTCGGGCTTCCTGTAAATCCAAACCGCCCTTTAATTGCAATGATTTCACGCCTTGTTTATCAAAAAGGTCTGGATTTAATTGATTTTTGCAAATTTGATTTAACGAACCAGCCTGCTGATTTTGTTTTCCTTGGAACGGGTGATGAGGGTTATCAAAATATGCTCATCTGGGCATCAAATAATTCTTCTAATATCCGTGCGTGGATTGATTTTAAAGCAGATTTAAGTGAAAAGATTTACAAGGCATCAGATTTATTTTTAATGCCAAGTTTATTTGAACCCTGCGGAATTTCGCAAATGATAGCAATGAAATACGGCACACCGCCAATTGTGCGTGCAGTCGGCGGCTTGGATGATACAGTTATTGCATACCCTAATTCAAAAGCAACAGGCTTTAAATTCCTCGGATATGACGCACAATCGATGTTAAACGAAATCAAGAATGCAATCTGGACTTATTATGACAGAAAAGACGATTTTAAAAACATGATGAAAAATTGCATAAATACAAAATTTTCCTGGGAAGAATCAGCAAAAAAATACAAGTTTTTATATTTAGATGCGCTGAATCGGAAGAATTTTTAAGGTAACTATTTTTACTACCGCTTGATTTGACTTTTGTCAAATTTTCGACTATTATATAGTATAAACTTAAAATAGTCGGAAATTTATGTATAAGCAAAGAACATTAGAAAAACAAGTTGCAAAATTAAGCAATCAATTCAAGATTTTGCTCGTTACCGGTGCAAGGCAAGTAGGCAAAAGCACATTATTAAAACATTGTGATAAAAACCGAGATTATGTAACTTTAGATGATTACAAAGCCAGAGAACTGGCAATAAATGAACCGGAATTGTTTTTACAAAGATATAAACCGCCAATTATTATTGATGAAATTCAATATGCACCAAATTTGCTTTCCTGCATTAAAATCATTGTCGATAATAGCGACAAAAGAGGACAATACTGGCTTACGGGTTCGCAGCAATTTCACATGATGAAAAATGTTACCGAATCTTTAGCCGGACGAGTTGCTGTGTTAGATTTAAAAGGGTTTTCACTGAAAGAAATTTCAGGCGAGAATCAAATTCCATTTATCCCAACAAATGATTTTATTGAACAAATGAGAAAAAGCTCAATTTCGCAAGATTTAACAACTATTTAT
>CAPYQR010000053.1:0-946 GCA_948742005.1 uncultured bacterium | reverse complement strand
GGTCTTATCCTGATATAAATGTAAATAATTCAAATTGGGAAACTTTTTACAGCTCGTATCTTCAAACATATATAGAAAGAGACATAAAAGATTTGAATGCCGTTAAAAACGAAATGGATTTTTTGAAATTTTTAAGAATTTTAGCATCCAGAACAGGGCAAATGCTTAATTATACAGATATTGCATCTGAAGTTGGTGTTTCTGTCATGACAATAAAATCATGGGTTTCGATTTTGGTATCATCAAATATTGTTTATCTTTTGCAGCCATATTTTTCTAATTTAAATAAAAGGATTGTTAAAAGTCCAAAAATTTATTTTTTAGACACAGGTTTGTGTTCTTATTTAACAAACTGGGAAACTCCAAAAACACTAGAAAGCGGAGCAATGAGCGGAATTATGTTTGAAACCTTTGTAATTGGTGAAATTTTAAAAGGCTATGTTCATAATGCAAAAATTCCAAATATATACTACTATCGAGATAAAGACAAAAAAGAAATTGATGTAATTATTGAAAAAAATGATAAATTATATCCTGTCGAAATTAAAAAATCTGCAAATCCCGATAAAAGTATGCTTAAACATTTTTCTGTAATCCCTAAAGAAAAAAGAGGAGAGGGTGCTATAATTTGTTTGTGTAATAATGATTTCCCTGTAACAGAAAATACAAATGCAATTCCCGTTGGTTATATGTAAAACCATTTATACTTTCTAATTAATCCTCAATATAATCCCTCCAGTTTTTCGGAATTGGGAAATTTTTAAGGTAAGTTATTTTGCGCTCAAGATGCAGTGTTAAATTATTTTTATCCAAAAATTCCAGAATTTCATCAAAGCTTTGATGTTTTAAAATTTTTTTATTAATTTCCATACAGCAAGCCCCATGGTGAAAATAGAAATATTGAAAATATTTATCAAGCTTGTTGCGCTTGAGCCATATTTTAACC
>CAPYQR010000052.1 GCA_948742005.1 uncultured bacterium | reverse complement strand
CGATTGCATCAGTATTTTGGTCAAGCAAATGTCTTGTTATTTTTTGAACACCGTCGTAATCAACATTTTTTTCTTTATCAAAAGGCGTAACCATTGCCGTTATTAATTCGCCCAAATCACATCTTAGTGCCATTTTATCCGCTCCTTTGTTATTAATTTACATTACCATAATTTCATTTCAATTACTTTTTGCGCAATTCTGACCGTATTTAACGCCGCGCCGATTCTTAAGTTATCCGCAACACAGAAAAAATCAAGACCGTTATCAAAAGCAATTGAATTTCTTATTCTTCCGACATATACGGGGTTTTTTCCTGCGGCATCTTTTGGTGTCGGATATTTGAAATTATTAATATCATCAATAACTTCAACTCCTTGTGTGGTTTTGAGCAGTTCGCGTGCATCATTTGCTTCAATCTTATTTTCAAATTCAACACTTACAGCTTCCGAGTGTCCGACATAAACGGGAACTCTTACTGCTGTGCAGGAAATTTTGACATCGGGCGAGAAATGAAGAATTTTTCTTGTTTCGTTTGTAACTTTCATTTCTTCTTTTGTGTAACCGTTTTCGCAAAATACATCAATCTGTGGAATAACATTAAATCCGATTTCATATTTAAAAGCACTCGGCTCATAAGGCATGCCGACAAGATTTGCTTTTGTGTTTTCGCTCAATTCGTTAATTGCTTTTAACCCTGCTCCTGAAACCGCTTGATAAGTTGAAACTATCATTCTTTTAACTTTATATTTATTATCAAGTGCTTTTAGGGGAAGCATTAATTGCGAAGTTGAACAATTCGGATTTGCGATAATTCCTTTATGTTTCTTTAAATCCTCGTCATTAACCCCTGCGATAACCAAAGGCACATTATCATCCATTCTGAAAGCTGATGAATTGTCAATAAATACACATCCGTATTTTGCGGCAATCGGCGCAAAGTGTTTGCTTGTTTCGCCGCCTGCTGAAGCAAGACAGATATTGATATCTTTAAAAACTTCATCTGTTGCTTCAATAACTGTATGTTGTTCGCCTTTAAATTCTATTTTTGAACCTGCACTTTTTTTTGAAGCTAAAAATTTAATAGAGTTATATTTGACATCATTTTCTTTTAAAATATTTAAAATTTCTCTGCCGACAACTCCTGTTGCCCCTAAAACCGCGATGTTTGGTAATTCGTTTGTCATAATATATTCTCCAATCCATAAATAAATTCGTTATTTTTGTATAAATAATCAATCGCAAGCTTAACACCCGACATATAACATTCTCTATTAATTGTGTCATGATGGATTTTTAATATCTGCCCGTCAGATCCGAAAATTACTTCTTGACTTGCTACAAACCCGGGCATCCTGACAGCATGGATTTGAATATTTCCCTTGTTGTTTTCTTCGTAATTTCCGCCGCGTGCACCTTTTATGGTTTCGGTTTCTGTGCAATTTCCGAGTTTAAAATTGTCATTTTCCTGAATCATTAATTGCGCCGTTTTGATTGAAGTTCCGGAGGGCGCATCTTTTTTTTGATTGTGGTGATATTCAATTATTTCTGCGTTTGAAAAATATTTAGAAGCGGTTTGTGCAAATTGCATCATTAAAATTGCGCCGATTGAAAAATTAGGAGCAATAATAATCCCTGTGTTGTTTTCTTTTGATAACTTTTTGATTTCTTCAATCTTATCGCTTCCCAAGCCCGTTGTTCCAATAACAGCTTTTGTTTTTGTTTTTTGATAAATTTTAATATTTTCAAAAATTACAGATGGCTGCGTAAAATCAACAACAATATCAGGTTTAATTTCCGTGAGCGATTTTTCTAAATCATCTTTTATCGTAAGATTTCCAATTTTTTCTCCAACGTTAAATTTGTCTAAAACTAAAACAAGTTCTAAATCAGGGCTGTTTTGAACAAGTTTGACAACTTCTTGCCCCATTTTTCCTAATGCACCGACAACTGCTGTTTTAATCAAAATATTTCTCCCCTTTGAATTGGTTTTTGTTTATGTAGTATATCACATTGGGGTTTTAAAATACAAGAAATTATTTTTTTGATTTTGCGCAAAAAATTTTTTTCACGACACTTGTATTTTTAGGATTTGATTGTTAATATAAAAAAACATCAGATTTTAATTTAAATCTATAAATTGTGTTGTATTAAATTTGTGTTGAAAGGACAAAACAATGATTAACAGCATTAACGGCGTTAATGAAGCAAAAAACTTTTACAATTCCGCTTTAAATGGCAAAACAAATGCTCAAAAACAAAACTCATTAGAGCATCAAAAATTTAATTTTTCTACAATGGCATCAAATGCAGTTAAAAATTACAATTTTAATCTTGCAAAATCAATCAATTTCACAGCTTCCTTAAGAAGCGCAATTGATAAACATACCCGAGATATGAAAACCTGCGGGGATGAATTTGTAGGAAATGTTATTGATATTAATAAGCTTTTATTTGAAACACAAGACGACAGGGTTGAAGTTGAAGATACTGCAAAAACAACAACCAAAATCGGTGAAAGATTTATCAGAAACCAAGCACGTGCAATTGGCGAAAATACATACAAAGATACGCAAGATGTGCTTTTTGAAATGGCTGTCAGAGGAAAAGATGCTACAAAAGCAGGCGAAAAAAGCAAAGATTTGATAGAACATATTCAAGTAAAATTAACCCCCGTAAACCATCGCGGCGAAGGTACAAAAGAACGTGTTTTTGTTGTTAATACAAAAGGCAACAAAGGCGACAATTTCGTTGCGGTTGTTGAAGACGGCAGTGATGTTTTAATGACTAATGCAGGTAAAATAATAAAAAAAGACCAAACTCAAGGGCTTTTAAGAGTCGGAGCAATTCAAACTAAAAATGATTTCAAACCTTTTAAAGTAAAAGATGTTGATTTTAACCTCTATTCTCCAAAAGAATCAATAGGTGAGGGAACTGAAATTGTAATCGGTATGGAAAAAGGACGTTTTGTTAATGAAATTAAAGATTCAATTAAAACTTTTATTGACAAAATAAACAGCGGTGAAATTGTATTAAAACAATTTGTCGCACAACCCCATGCTAAAGATACTCAACTTGTAATGCTTGCAGGCGGTTTCGGCTCAAGAGCAGAATATACCAATGCTTCATCAAGTGCCATTTTACATGGCGAGCCTGATGGCGCTATTTCAACCAAAGGTGTTTTTAGAACCGTTACAGGCTTAACCCCGATGGAAACAACATTTGTAACACTTCATAACGCAGGATTATTGGATTGTTCAAAATTAGAAATAGGAAAGAACGTTAAATTTTATCAAAACGAAGATATAAACCGTGGTAACGGCGGTTATAGTGATGGATTGCAAAAGAAAATGCAATATAACGACAGAAAACAAGTAATGATTTTCCCTAATGATTCTATGAGCAGAATGACAAATGCCGTTATTAAAGCAAATGAAATAATGGCTCAAGGAAAGGCTGCAATTGTTATGATTGCTAAAGAAGTTCCCTCGCAAGATGCTAAAGGAAATTTCGGCATTATGAAATTGGGTGAAAATAATGAAATTTTAGAATTTGCCGAAAAACCTAAAGAAATCCCTGAAGGGTATGAACATGACGGCAAATGTTTAACAAATACTTTCCAATTTGCTGTTTCAAATGAAGCTTTTGAAGTTTTGGAAATGTTTGAACCGTTTTTCTCAAAAACAGATAAAAACAAAGAAACAAGAGATTGGTCAAAACAATTTGTTCCAATTATTATGACAATTTCTCAAGATGAAGATTATGAAGTTATCAAAAGCAAACTTGCCAAAATTTTTAATGTCACAATTGAACAATTGGAAGATAACAGAAACAATATCGGTCAAACAATTGCGCGCGCAAAAGGAATATTGAATGGGCAAAAATTAATCGCTGTTCCGACAGATGAACCCTGGGCGGATTGCGGAACGATTAATGCTTTATATGATACATCAATGAAAATCGTAAGCGGCGCATTTATGCTTGAAGATTTTGAGCGCAAACATGCAATTTCTTGCGTAAACACTCAAACAGGACTTATGGCTTCAAGCCCTGAGCAGCTCAAAGAAATTGAAGAAAAATATGATATTCAAGGACAAGTCATGGTTACAAAAAGAGCTCACAAAGTCACAAAAGAAGACGTTGCTGATGTTCCTGTTGTAGTTAATGAAAAACATGAAGCTTAAATAATGATTTTTACATCATTGTTTAAATAATCCAAATGCCAGTTTTGAATTGCTTCTCCGGGATATAAAATCCCAATTCCCGGAGGATAAGGCAAAATCAGCTCATTTGAAATTTTCAATAAAGAATCGCTTTTTTTAATATAAGTGATTCTTTTGTTATAAGCTTCAACAGGCTGTAATTTTACAAGCGGATAAGGCTGGAAAGTTGTTTCAAGGGCTGTGTTTTGTTCATTTGAAGAAAATTCATCAACTTTGATTTTTTTTAATGCGGATTTTAATTTTTCAAGTTTTTGTTTTGTTGTTCCGATTCCTGTTAAATAAAGACATCCGATTGAATTGTTGAGCTCATCTTCAATATTAAAATTATTAAACATAATATCTGACAAACAAAAGCCTGTAAGCCCTTTTTTGCGCAGAAAAATTTTTGTTAAATCATGGTTTTCATCTTCATAAAATTCAATGTCAAACTTTATTAAAAATTCTTTTATTTTTTCAATTTCATAAAGCAAATCGTCAATTTTTTTTCTGCCGTTTTCAGAATTTCTGGAAGAGATTGACTGCGTTTTGAAAGGTTTCGTTTTCAATATTTTGAATATTTTTTGAAATATTTAAAATTGCACATTGATTTAAAGCACCTGCTGTTTTGTGGAGCGAATTAATTGAAACATCCGCTCCTGATGCAATAGCAGAATCAGGTAAATCAGCGCTGAAATTATATAAGCTGCCATGGGATTCGTCAACGATTAAATAAACCTTGTTTTTCCTGCAAATTTGGGCAATTTCTTTAATATCGGAATTAACTCCCTCGTAAGTTGGATTTGTCATAATAAAGACTTTATAATTGTTCATTTGTAGGGTTGTATCAAGTTTTACAGGGTCAATCTTAGTGTAAATTCCCCAATCTTTATCAATTTCGGGCATGAACCAATCAACAAAACCTGCTGTTATTATTAATCCGCTATAGACTGATTTATGACAGTTGCGCGCCGCTAAAACTCTCTCTCCCGGGTTGATTAAAGCTTTCATGGATGCTAAAATTCCTGTTGTTGCACCTTGCGTCAGGAAAAATGTTTGTTTTGAACCGATTATCTCTGCTGCTCTTCCTTGTGCCGCAAAAATAGAACCTTTAGGATTTGACAGATTATCAAATCCCTCAATTTCTGAGAAATCATCTTTGAAAAATTTGCGGTAATTTTTTGAAAAAAGAGGGTTTTGATTGTGAGAGGGGGTTGTAAAAATTGTTCTTTTTAAGTTTTTTTCTAAAAGTTTAACAATGCTCATATATTTTATTTTATTATAAAAATTTTTATTATAAAATATTTATAAGGAGTTTTGGGGAAATTTAATGGATATTGAAAAAAAAATAGTTGATGAAATTTATAATCTGAGAAAACAAATAGAATTGCATTCGTATAAATATTATGTTGAAGATGCTCCCGAGCTTGAAGATTGGGAATATGACAATTTATTCCGTAAATTGAAAGAATTAGAAGAAAAATATCCGCAAACAATTACCCCTGACAGCCCGACACAAAGAGTCGGCGGAATCAGTGAAAAATTTAATCAGGTTCGGCATAAAATAAGACTCTACAGTCTTGATAATTCTAACAATAACGATGAGCTTCTTGCTTGGTATAAAAGAGTTCTAAAAGAAGTAGGACAACAACAGGCTCTTGCAGATATTGAATTAACTGCCGAGTTAAAAATTGACGGGCTTGCAATCAGTTTGATTTACGAAAAAGGAAGATTCATCCAGGGCTTAACGCGCGGGGATGGTGTTGTCGGGGAAGATATCACAAACAATCTTAAAACAATAAAATCAATCCCCCTAAAGCTTTTTGATGATGTCGATATTGAAGTGCGCGGTGAAATTTATATGCCTATAACATCATTTGAAAAATTAAATGCACAGCAAATAAAAAACAGTCAAAAAACTTTTGCAAACCCCAGAAACGCAGCCGCAGGAACTATCAGACAATTAGACCCTAAAATCACTGCAGGACGTGATTTATCTATTTTTGTCTATGCTGCGATTTTAGATAAAAAAACAGACATCAAAACTCACTCTGATGCACTTGATTATTGCAAAAAACTTGGTTTTAAAGTTAATAAATATAAAAAATGTAAAAATATTTTTGATGCTGTAAATTTTTGCAAGGAAATGGAAGAATATCGTAAAACTCTTAATTACGCAACGGATGGTGTTGTAATTAAAGTGAATTCCTTATCTCAGCAACGCGAACTCGGCTTTACTGCGCGTGCTCCAAAGTGGGCAACTGCATTCAAGTTTCCTCCTGAGGAAGTTTGGTCAGATTTGATTGATGTTGAATTCAGTGTCGGAAGAACAGGCATTGTTACGCCTGTTGCTGTTTTAAAACCTGTTTCGCTTTCAGGAAGCATTGTATCACGCGCTTCAATGTATAATTTTGATGAGATTCAAAGACTTAATATTTCACTTAATGATGAAGTTTTAATTAAAAAAGCAGCAGAAATCATTCCAAAAGTTGTTAAGTCAAGAAAAACAAATCTTTCAAAACCGATAATATTACCTGATAAATGCCCGTCATGCAAAACTTTGCTTGTTGAAGTCGAGGGGGAAGTTGCAAGATATTGTCCGAACAAAAAATACTGCCATGCCCAAATCAAAGGCAGGATTGAATATTTTGTTTCGAAACAAGCAATGGATATTGACGGTTTAGGGGAAAATATTATTGAACAGCTAATCAATAAAGGTTATGTCTATAATTATTCCGATATTTATAAAATCACAAAAGAAAATCTTCTGACACTTGATTTAATCAAAGATAAATCTTCAAATAATCTTTTAAACGCTATAGAAAAATCAAAAGATGTCTTTTTTTCAAAATTTATCAATGCCTTAGGCATTAAACTTGTCGGAAAAGAATCAAGCGATATTTTAGCTCAAAATTATAAAAATATTGAAGAATTAAAAAAAGCCCGTCTTGAAGATTTGGAAGAAATTGAGGGAGTCGGGACAAAGATGGCGAAAAGTATTTTTGAATATTTTAACGATGAAGATAATATTAAAATAATCGATGAATTAATCTCGCTCGGCGTTAAAATTACAAATAAATACGACAGAGTTCAGGATTTAAGGTTAAAAGGAAAAAGCTTTGTAATAACAGGAACGCTTGAGGAATTTTCGCGCGAGGAAGCACAGGCAAAATTAAAAGAATTAGGTGCAAAAACCCCCTCGAGTGTTTCTAAAAATACAAATTATGTGGTTGTTGGTGTAAATCCCGGGTCAAAAGCGCTTAAGGCGCAAGATTTAGGAATTAAAATCATAAATGAAGAAACTTTAAAAAGAATTTTGAAAGGAGAGTATGATGAAAAAAATGATTAAAAAAACAGCGGTTTTATTGCTTTCGTTAAGTTTAATTGCTCCGGCGATTGCAGCAGTCGAACCAAAGGAATCAACAATTTCTGTTGATTATTCAATGACAAAACAAGTTTCACCCGACACGGTTTCAATTAAATTTTACGTTGAAAATTCAGGTTTAAACATTGGTGATATTAAAGAAAAAAACGATAAAATCGTTAATGAAACGATTAAAAAAATCAAAGCAGAATTAAAAGAGGGCGAATCTGTTAAAACGATTGCTTATCGAATAAATAATATTTATTCTTACAAAGATAAAATAAGGGTTTTTCAAAAATATGAAATAACCAACGGTTTTGAAGTTAAATTAAAAGACTTAACAAAAGTTTCAAAAATAATTAAAATCGCAACCGATTCAGGCGTAAAAAGAGTTGACCAGTTGAATTTTACCCTTGAAAATGCACAGGCTGAATGTAATAAATTATTAGCAGATACTACAAAAAGCGCTCAACAAAGAGCAAGTTATGTTGCAAGTGCGCTTGGAACATCGCTTGATAAACCAAAAAATGTAAATCCTTATTGTTCCGTTAATTCGTATGCACAACCGAGGTTTTACACAAATTCTGCTAAAATGATGTCTGCAGGTGCTATGGCTGATACGGCAGAAGCAGTTCCTGAAACAATTGAAGCAGGTGAAATTACTTTAAGAGCCAATGTTAATATGACTTATTATTTAAAATAAAATTTTTTGCAAGAGTTATTAATTTTTAAAAATAACTCTTGCATTTTTACCTTGATAATGATATCTTATAAGTGTTCGCACAATATAGAATAACTGTTTTGCGGTTTTAGCTTTTATGTGCGCTTGTTTATTAAAATGCAGTTTGTCGTGGATTTTTTGTGAAATATACATTTAGCAACAAATATCTTAAAGATAATTCCAAACCCGGTTCTTATCGCCGCGGTTATGAAACTTTTCAAAAAGGCATGGTTGAAGAATTAAAATTCAATGAAAACATAGTCCGTGCCAAGGTAAAAGGAAATTTCAAATCACACTACGAAACAGGAATCAAATTCACCAAAGCGGAAGCAAGACCAACGTGTAACTGTCCTTTAGAAGAACCCTGGTGTAAGCATGCAATAGCACTTGGTTTTGCATCTTTAAAAAATTATTTTTGGGATGAATATTTATACGAAAAACTAAACATTGAGCCGAATTTAATTGATGAAGACCTGCCGATGAATGAAAATCCGCAGGGTGATTTTATTTTTCATTTTAACCCTAAACGCAGGCAGAATTTCTTTTCAATCCTTGTTATGAACCGCGCAACAAAAAAAGTAATCCGAGACCTTGAGGCTGTTTTTAAACAAATTATTTTAAAACAAAAAGAAAATGAGGATTTTGAACTTAATAATTCTCAAAAACTCGAAGTTTTGCTTTTTAAGATGCTTTTAAAACAATCCCGACTGGATAAAAAATCAGGCTGGTATGATGTTTCGATTAACAAATTTGATGAATTTTTCAAAATTTTAGCAAAAGTTGATGATGTAATTGATGCTAAAACGCACAAAAAAATCAGATTCTCGGATTCTATCTGGAATTTGTGTCTGGATGTCAATGTTTCATACGTTGGTAATGTTTTGTTGAGTTTGTATTGGAAACGCAATGACATTGATGAAATTTATCCTTTTGAAGAAGTCAGATATTTTTCCCGTCAGCTAAAATGGGGAAGATATAAAGATGTAATTTTTCAGGTTGATGCTCCTGTGAGTGTTATTCCACAATATTTAACAAAAGCAAGCTTTTCAGACATTAAAGATGCAGATGGCGGCAAGTTTGTCTATGAAGAACTTCCGAAATTAAAAGAAGTCATGACTGTTAATATGTCGGAAGAAATGGAGAAACTTTCTTTTGAAAAAAGACCGCCGATATGTGTTGTGGAGCTCGGGGTTGATTATGACCAATCTTTAAAAGCTTCGTTAGAATTTGAATATGACGGCGTTCGCGTTCCTTATCAAAAACAATATAAAAGCCCTTATGTTACAATCAAAGACCAATCAAAGGATTTGTTATACTGGGTT
>CAPYQR010000051.1 GCA_948742005.1 uncultured bacterium | reverse complement strand
AATCCGAAAAAATGGCATCTTTAGGGCAGCAGGTCGCTTCGGTTGCCCATGAAATCAACACACCCTTAGGGGCAATTAATGCAAATAATGAAATGATGTCAGGAATTTTTAACAATATTTCCAATGCAATCAATAAAAACATGTCCGATATTTTAAATGAAATAAACTCCACAGACAAAGAAGCAATAAAAAGAATTACAAATATTGTCCAATCTCTAAAGCGCTTTGTAAGGCTTGATGAAACAACACAGCAAGAAGCAAATATCAATCAAGAGCTTGATTTAACGTTAAGTTTAATTCATCATAAAATAAAAAATAATTTTAATATTGAAAAAGAATATTCAGCAATTCCTTATGTAAATTGTTATCCAAACATGTTGAACCAGGTTTTTTTAAACATATTGATGAATGCAATCCATTCAATCGAAGAAATAAAAGCAAAAACACCCGACTACACAGGAAAAATAAAACTAAAAACAGAAGTTTGCGATAATTTTTTAGAAATATCAATTCTTGAGAACGGGAGAGGAATAGCACCGCAAAACGAAAACCAAATCTTCCAACCTGGCTTTACCACAAAGAAAAAAGGACAAGGAACGGGCCTCGGGCTTGCGATTTGCAAAAAAATAATCGAAAAACACAAAGGAACAATAACCTTTAAAAGCCCTCCGCCCTCTGCCAACCCATTTAAAACCCAATTCA
Source organism: uncultured bacterium (assembly GCA_948742005.1). GTDB lineage: Bacteria > Cyanobacteriota > Vampirovibrionia > Gastranaerophilales > Gastranaerophilaceae > RUG14156. The sequence goes on along the minus strand of CAPYQR010000051.1, from coordinate 8,935 downwards.
CAATAAAAATCCCAATTTTATAAAAAACACTTGCAAGAATCCTTTTATCTGCTATGATAAAATCATGCCCTGGTAGCTCAGCTGCCAAGAAAGCAAAGCTTTCTAAAAAGATACAGCAACACGCTCTATCCGGCTGACATCAGGCAAACTAAAATCAATCCAAGCCCTGGTAGCTCAGCTGGATAGAGCAACTGCCTTCTAAGCAGTAGGTCATGCGTTCGAATCGCATCCAGGGTAAATTTTTATAAAAAGAGTCTATTTTAGACTCTTTTTATATTTGAATAATTCTCAATTTATAGCTAAAATATATCCATACATTGAGGTTTAAAAATGAAAAAGATTTTATTATTGTTTTTAGCTATCCTTATCTTGCCTGCTTATAGTGCAAATTGGAAGCAAATTAGCGAGAAAGAATATGTTGATATAGATAGTATTGAAAAATACGAAGATAGTTTCAGCACAAAAAAACGCGAAGCGTATTCTTTTTGGATTAAAGGCTTGAATGACAAAAGCTCATTTTTTACGGAACTTGAAAAATATCATAAGAAAAAAATTTGGTATATTTTAAGTAAAGATTTAATAGATTGCAAAAACAAAGCTTTTAGTTTTAAAGCTTATGCACTTTATGGTTTAGATGGCAGCATTATAACTAGTCAAGAAACACCGGATTATAGGATTGAATGGAATAGTATTGTACCGGATTCCATTGGTGAAAGAAATTATTATGGAATTTGTTCCCCTTAGCATAGAATTAATTTTAAGCATTTTAGTATCATTAATTGTTTTTTTATATATCTTAATTCAACTGTGCATTACCATAAAAAATTATAAACAATACAAAAAAACAAGCTACTATTTAACAACTAATAATTCATATTATTCAATCTTAAAAAATAAAGGAAAATATGGCGAATATTTGCTATATTTAAAACTTTGTTATCTTGAAAAATTAGGCGCAAAATTTTTATTTAATCTATATTTACCAAAAGGATATGATAAAACAACAGAAATAGACTTAATTATGTTATGCTCTAAGGGTATATTTGTTTTTGAAAACAAAAACTATAATGGATGGATATTTGGTAATGAAAACCAAAAATACTGGATGCAAATAATTTATTCCTACAAAAGCAAATTTTTTAATCCGATTTTACAAAACAAATTACATATCAGATGTTTAAAAAGAATATTAAAAAAAGATTTTCCTATTCACAATATCGTAATTTTTTCTGATAACTGCAAACTTAAAAATATAACTGTGAAAAATCCTAACATTAATGTGATGAATTTGTATGATATTTCTAATTTCATTACCAGGCATTATGACAATACTGTTAATGAATTGCTTTCACAAAAAGAAATTAATAATATTTACGACAAATTGTACATATATGGTCAAGCAAACTCCAAATTAAAAGATACCCATATAAAGCACTTGAAAAACAATGAATAAAAACTCTAAACTTTTATTGTAACAATTTTTTAATATTTTCCAAAATAAAGCTGGTGTATAACAAGAAGCATGGATATAATTATCATGTGGATATAAGATTTTATTCGCATTTTAAATAAAATTTGATGGAATAGATTGCCGAACACCACAAAAAATAAAAATCAAGAACGTCGATGTTCGTTAGGTTAAAACCTTGAAGATGAACCAGAGAGGAAAAAAGAACAATGGCTAAAAAAGTTACAAGCAAATCAGTTGCTTCTAAAGCTTCAAAAGTTCTCAGAGATGGACGCACAAGCGCTGCTTCAAAATCCTGTGCTGCTAGTGCCTTATCTCAAAGAGAAAAGAAAAAATAGGATATAAACGGCAATTTATATCCTATCATTATTGCTAATTGACAGATCAGCAATTATTACAAGTGAATGAACAATTCATTCACTTGTATTTTAAACTAATAACTTGAAATTTAAAAGTTTTTTAGTTTATTTCATGAAGAAATATTACATTGCCAACCTAGTACAATTAAAATAAAATCACGATTAATTATAGAATTAATTCACAACATACATAAAACCACTATTGCTTAAGTCATTAAAATTGTAAGCTCATTCAAAACCCCGGTTAAATCAAAACTACCGAGCATTTTATAAAATCTTCAATACTGTGGTAGATATTTAAATCCCCAATACAAGTATTAACACATTAAACTTTAGACATGTTATTTTCCTTGGTGTCCTGTCTATTGTCTTCAAATATTGTTATAACCGGACACCCTGGTTGATTGCCTATTCAAAAAATAAAAATTTTCTTTTATTCATATTGGCATAAAGCTGTGCATAACTAAAATTATTAAAAGTTTCTTCCTTTTTTAATTTTTCTCTTTTTTCCAGCCGTCTTTATTGCTGCCGGTTTCATAGCTTAATGGCGAAATGTGCGGATAATCGTTAGAAATCAAATTTTTGAGGCATAGCCGTTTTCCTCCGCCGTATGCTATTTGATATTTATTTATGGTATATTCTATGATGATAAATATGTTTATACAAGAAAAAGATTATGCAAATAAAGGAATTATTTGATGAATAGGGTTGAATTAAAAGAAACAAATATCAAAGAGCTTTCAGAATTTAATTGGATTGAATACTTTGAATATAATAATAAAAATTTATTAAAACTGGATTTTAATAACAATAATGAACTGACCCAAGAAGAAAAAGACTTAATTTTTCCCTCAATTAAGGCTTTCCAATTAGGAGAGGGGTCAGAGGGAAAACATTTATCAAAAACTGTTAAAGAATATGCACAAAAAACCAATTATACAAATTTCCCCGAAACAATGAAATGGTTCATTATGGAAGAAAACATACATTCTCAAACACTTAAAAAATATATGGAAATATATAATATAAAGCCTTTGGAAAAAATATGGATTGATAGCGTATTTAGATCCAATGCCACAAATTCAACTCTTTTAAAAACAATATGCACACAAATGTTAAATGATGAATTAAAACATGTTGTTTTGCAATCAAATACTTTGCATAAAATTTCAAAAAATCGAAATACAATAATAAACAGCATAATAAGAACTGCAAGGAAAGTTCTGATGGGATTAACAACTTTTGTTGTTTGGCATAAATATAAAAAATTGTTTTTAAAAGGCAATTACAGTTATAGAAAATTTAAAAAACACAATTTTGAATATTTAAAAGAATCTGTTTACATTGAAAAAAATGGCGCAATTAATTTTACACCTTAATGCGAATTTATTACAATCGGCGCTTTTCTTTTTTGTTCTTGAATTCTTTTTGTTAATTCAAGAATACCGTCTTTGCTCAAACATCTTTCATAAACCCATTTTTCATAATCATTTACAAATTTATTTTGATATAATATATTTTTATTCATTCTTTTGACCATTTGGTTAATCTTTTCGCAAGCAAAATCAAATAATTCGGGTGTAATTCCGCCTAGAACTATGTGAATATAAGACATTTCGCGTTTATATAAATGCGCATAAAAATTTTTATCTTTTATTTTGTTTTTATCAAGAAATCCATGAACTTCATCGCTTCTGTCAAAAGGATTTTTTATATTAACAATATTGCTTGATGAAGCGGGATTTGTAAGCCTGTAATAATAATATGCATTATCTGTATAAAAAATTCTTTTTGCAAGGCACAAGGTTTGTATTTGAAACGGATTATCAGCCCAGCCTGCGCCTTTGGCTTCAACAAATCTAATATTATTTTTATCAAGAAAAGTTTTTTTATAAATACAAGACCAAATACTCGGATGAAAATAAACCAGTTGGGTACAATCTTTTATTTGAAACGTTTTTTCGGGCATTTTATATTGTTTGCTCCAATTTATTTTTGAAATTTCACTATCTTCATCTTTAAATTCATAATAAGCAGATTTAACAACATCTGCGTTATTTTCCTTTGCAAAATTATATAAATCTTCAAACATATTTTTATCTATAAAATCGTCTGATTCAACAATGCTGATATATTCCCCTTTTGCAAGATTAATCCCCGCATTACATGAAGAACCGTAGCCTCCATTTGTCTTGTTGATGATTATTATTCTTTTGTCTTCGTTTTGAAATTTCTCAAGAATTTCTTTGGATGAATCACTTGAACCGTCATTTATACAAATTATTTCAATATCTCTTAAAGTCTGATTAATAATGCTTTCAATACATTGTGCAAGATAATTTTCAACATTATACACAGGCACAATAACAGAAATTTTATGTTTCACTTTTCCTCCTAAATTTTAATTACATTCTGAAAAACTTCATCAAAACACTCCAAAGCTCTTTGCGCGGCTTTGTCCATATCATAATACTTATAATCTCCCAACCTGCCCAAAAACCAGACGTTTTTCAAATCCTTTGCCATATATTTATATTTATTATAAAGTTCTATATTTGTATTATTACAAACAGGATAATATCCATCATTTTTACCTAAAACATATTCGCTTGAAAATTCTTTAGCAATTACTGTTTTTTTCGAATTTTCATTCAAATAATATTTATATTCATGGATTCTTGTAAAATCATAATTATCAGGATAATTAACAACGCTGTTTTCTTGATAATACGGCATTTCATATTCTTCAAACTTAAAAGAAACGCTTCTGTATGAAAGAGCTCCGAATTTATAGTCAAAAAATTCGTCTATTGAACCTGTGAAAAAAATTCTTTTAAAATCATATTGTCTGATATCTTTAAAATCAGTATTTAATTTTACTTCAATATTGGGATGATTTAGAATATTTTGAATCAAATTCGAATATCCTTTTTGAGGTATTCCTTGATATTTATCTTGAAAATATCTGGAATCCCTGCTCAACAAAACAGGAACTCTTGCCGTTACTGCGTTATCAATTTCTTTTGGCGAAGCTCCCCATTGTTTTAATGTATAGTTTAAGAATACCTTTTTGTAAATATAATCAGCCAAAAAATTCAAATCTTTGTCATTTGTTTTTTTAAATTCGAGTATGGGAATTTTTGAATTATATTCAAAAGTCTGTAATAATTTAAATTCAAGACTTTGAGCCAATGATTTCGGAAAAACATCATAAAGAGTATTAAAATTAAAAGGAATTGTGGTTTTAATCCCGTCAATAAGCGCAAAAACTTTGTGCATATATGTATTAAATACAGAAAATTTATTTAAAAACTTCCATATCTCATCATTATTAGTATGAAAAATATGTGAACCGTATTTATGAACAGTTATGGAATTGTTATCTTTATAATCAAAACAGTTTCCTGCAATATGTTCTTTTTTATCTATAACCAGAACTCTTTCATCAAGCGTATCTGCAATTTTTCTTGCAATTATAGCACCCGATATTCCTGCTCCTGTTATAAGATTTGTATTATGAAACATAAATTTATCCTCAAATCAGATATTTTAAAGTTATATTCAAACAATAAAATAAATTAAAATAAATGATATTCTGCTACTGTATATAATCTAAAAATCATACAAAATAATCATGGCAAAAAAGAAATATTTGTTTTATGATTATGCTTAAATAGAATAATGGAGAAAGTCATGGAAGAAAAAAATTTAACTTTAATTTCTACCCTTGGAGTTATTATCCTTGGTGTTATCGGTCCTTTAATCGGTTGGTTTTGCGGAGGATGCAATTTAGAAAGCAATTCAAAAGAAACAATCAGACAAATGCTTAATTTTGAAATCACTCTTATATTGGTTTCATTTTTAACTTTAATTCCTTTAATAGGTTTAATAGTTCCCGTGATTGTTTTTGTCACAAACATTATTTTTGCTATCAAATCATTTAATGCAACAAAAAACAACGCCCCTTTCAAAGCTCCGGGGTATGAATTTATTAAATAATTAAACAATTTTGAAATTCAATTAATCAAAAAACCTGCAGCAAAATCTCAACTGCAGGTTTTTGGCAAAACTCGTGAATTTTGTCTGCAATTTTCATAAAAATCATTCAAAGTATAATTTTTAACAGAATCCGCACAAGGCGCAAAATAAGGAATTATAACATTTGCATTAATATAAGAATTGTTATCAGACGCCATGTGAGGCAGACATACACAAGAAAAAGAATTGCGATAACTTAAATAATTTCCGTTTAGTTCTTGTTGTGTTGTTTTATCAATTTCACTAATATCATCTTCGTTTAATATTTTTTTACGCCTGTAGAAAATCTTTTTTAAAATTTCCTGCTCATCTGATGCTAAATTTTTAATATAATCATAAAAAAGCTTATTTCCATCTTTATCGCCTTTTATTAAGAAGATTTCATCATTTCGTTTTTTTATCAAGTTCCTTTCGACATATTTTTGCGCCTGCTCGCAAATAAAAACAGGAGCATAGATTATTTTTGCACCATTTAAATCAGGGGGCGGAAAAAAGCATGCTAAAGTGCTGCCGGAGCCGGAATAATCATCAAGCATCACGTATGTTTTACCTTTTTCAAGATTTCTTCTTTCCCTTGACCATCCATAATGCGAAATTATTTTTGCGTTTTTAATATTATTAACTTTTAAATAAATATTTGTTGTATATTTATCACTTTTAGGGATTCCCAAATAATCATCAGGTGTCGGCGTAACATAAATAACATTTTCATCTTTTTTTGCTATTTTCAAAATTTCATTGTGCATTTCAATCAGATTTTGATTAAAAGTACTGCTTGAAAAAACTCTCAAATTATCACAATAATATTTCAAAAGGAGCTTTTGTGCCTGTTTTTGAAGTTTTGGAGTGCCAAAAAACTGCTTAGAAATTGTTCTGATTGATTTTTCAAATTGCGTTTTTGTAATATGATTCGGGATAAGATTATGAGCTATTATTTTTTCCAGGGTTAAATTTTTTGGAGTTTTAGAATTTACAATAAAAACATCATCACAGCTTATGCCTAACTTCTTCGCCTTTTCAAAAGTTTTTGCATTAAGCGCCTTATCAAGCGCGGAATCAAAAGTGATTTTGCTGTATTTTTTTAGCATTAATAAATATTTCAACAAAATTATCTACAAAGCTCCCGTCAAAATTTTGCGAATCAAAAATTGTTGCTCCGCTATTCCAACCCGTAGGCAGAACAAATTTTGCAACGGGAGAATTTATAATTTTTTGCGCTTTTTCCTTATTTGTATGATTAAAGAAAAAATCATCCAAAAAAACCGCTTTTATATCACCCTCTAAATCAAAAACACCTTTGAATTGAAGATAGCTAAGCGCAGGATTTAAATTTACAATATAATCAAAACCATTTTTCTTCAAGCAATCTGAAAATTTTAAAATTTCATCAAAATTTGAATATTTTGTTATTTTATAAAAAAGTGCTAAAATCTCATCCTCACACGCATCAATTCCCCGATTTATCAATTGCGTGTTTATTTTTTCAATTGTTTTTTGAACTTCTTCAGGTGTTTTAAAGTTGATTTGGCGATAAACTTTCAACATTAAAGAATCAATATCTGCTTCTTTTGAATCTTTTGTTAAAATTTTTTTATAATATTCAACTTCCTGCAAATATTGTTTTGTCTTAAAATCTTTGAAATTATTTTTCACGCAAGGCTGATTAATCACACCCAACAAATCAAGAGCAGCGTTTATTTTTGCATCATCAAAAGATTCCGCCTTTGTTTTATAATCAGGATTTAAGTTTTGTCTAAAAGTTAGATTATTCAAAATTTCAGGGGTAAATTTCGATTTAAGTATACAGTTGTTTTTAAATAGGTTAATCATTTGTAATTAATAAAAACTCAAAAAAATTAATTTTTGCAAAATTGATTAAATTTATAAAAGTTGTATAATAAAAAAATGAAAAAGATTATTATATTATTTTTTATATTATTTTTAACCCCATGTGCGCTTTTTGCACAAAATAATACTAATAATTCCACCCTTAGCGCAAAAGCAGTTATTAACGTCAATAAAAAAGACCCGAAATTAATCACAATTACAAATTACAAACCAATTGAGCCTGCACTTTTAGAAAAAAAACTTGAAGAAGACAACGCAAAACGCGAAGAATTCAAAAAAGACTTTGACGAAGAATATTTTGAACTTTATTTAATTTTTGAAAAAATTTTAAGAGCAAACAAACTCCAATATCAAAACTGGCGCGTTGGAATCAAACCTGATGCAGAAGAACTTAACGCATATAATATTGCTAATTATGTTGCAATTCATTCTTCGCTTTATGACAGCTTTTTCCAAGACCCTGATGCACTTGCTTTTGTAATTTGCCATGAACTTTCACACAATATTTTTAATCACCTGCAAAAAATACGCGAACACAGGCTTGAAATAGAAAAATGCAATCAGCAATTAAAATATAACCAATACCGCATGGGAGACGGCTCTTATCTTTTGCTTCAAACAGTAATTGACATAGGAGTAAACAAGCTCTATAAAGAAGAGCGCGAAATGGAACTTCAAGCAGATAAAGAAGCGCTGACTTTAATGGCGAGAGCAGGATATGATGTTGAAAAATCAAAAGATGTTTTTTCTTTCTTTACCCAAACAGGCGAAGTCAACCATCCAAAGTCAACCCACCCGACAAGTGATGTAAGAATTCGAAATGTTGCAAATGAAATAAAATTATTGAATTTAAACAGCCTTAAAAAACAAGGAGAATATAATATTTACAATTCCGAAGTCTTGGAAGTTAAAAAATCATCAGACAAAAAAACTCTGGTAATTTCAAGACCACAAAACTTTGTCAGTGCAAAATATGTTTCGCAAAAACCCGAAGATAAACTCTTGCAAAGTGCCTATCGATATTATTTGAACAATAATTACGCTTTAGCTGAAAAATATTTTCTTGAAGCATTTGAACAAAATTCTTCAAATTATATCCCCGCGCTTTATCTTTCATATATTTTCGAACAGCGCTTCAAAGCAAATAAAGACAAGAAAAACTTAACCGAAGCAAAAGATAAGAGCCGTCTCCCATGCGGTATTGGTTATATTTTAATTGCTG
>CAPYQR010000050.1:5974-9660 GCA_948742005.1 uncultured bacterium | reverse complement strand
CTTTCTTGTTGTTTGATTTGGCGACAAATGAGGCAAAACAAATTGCTTCAAGCGGTTTTCGCGATTGTACGCGTTTGGCAATGTCTGAATCTGATATGGTTTTGAATATGTTGAATTTAAACGAGGAAAATATTTTGAATTTGTTTGATAAATTACAAGAAAAATTAATTTACTTGAAAAATCTTTCAAATAGTGAGAAAATTAAGATATTTAAAGAAATAGCAGCAAATCGGCAAAAGATGTATGATGTAAATGGAAAAAATATATTCAAAATACAAGGAAATTAAATCTTTTCTTAAGGAAAAATACAATTCTTTAAGCATTTTAGATAAATATATCCTAAAACAACTTATAGATGTTTTTGTTTTAGGGGTTATTATTTTTACATCAATAATTTTTGCCTCGGAAACTTTTACCCAGCTGATTAAACAAATTTCCTTGTATGGAATTCCTTTTCATATTGCAATTATGATGATTGTCTTAAATTTGCCGCAGGTTTTTACTTTGACTATCCCTATTTCTACTTTGTTTGCAACGGTTATGACGGTTAACGATTTGAGTTTGAAATCCGAAATAACTATTTTTAAAGCCTGCGGAATCAGTATTGAGCGGATTTCGCGTCCTATTTTTGTTTTTGCGCTTTTAATGACTTTGTTGAGTTTTTTTATTAATGAATTTATTGTTCCTGCGGCTTCAATCCAATCTAAATCTCTTGCAATTTATTCACTTGAACAAAAACATATTCCTGAAAACAAAATGAATTTTACAATTAAAGATATTGACAAAGAGGGAAAATTAAAAAGACTGTTTTATGCGCAATGGTGTAAAGATAAAACTTTAAACAATGTTACTGTTGTCGACATTTCAAATCCTAAAAATATTCAAATTGTTCAGGCAAAAAAAGGTTCAACGTCTGATTACGGGTGGAAATTTGATAATGGTGTTATTTATACTATTTCAAAAAATGGTAAAATTTTTAACACGAGTCTTTTTGAAGAGTCAAATGTTACTTTTGGAATCGGTGATGTTAATGAAATGGTCAAAGAATCTACATCTGAATTTAACTTTTTTAAACTAATGCGCCATATTAAAAAGAAGAAAAAAGAACTTGAAAAGAAAATCAAACTTGAATATGAAATTAATCTTTTTGACAAACTGGCGCTTCCAACGACGACTTTTGCCCTTGCTTTAATTGGAATTCCGCTTGCAATAACTCCTCCTCGGGTAAGGTTTAACAGAGGATTTTTATTCAGTATTTTTATAATATTTGTATATTATGTTATTCGTGCATTTTCACTCAATCTTGGTGAAGCGGGAAAAATTCCTCCTTTTTTGGCGGCGTGGCTTCCTGTCATAATAATATCAATCGTTGGGGCTTATTTATTTTATAAAAAAGCATATAAAATTTAAATTAAACTTATCCGCCATGTGAAAAAAGCACAACAGAGGATAAAATGTTTTGAAAATCTTTTGCTAAGACTTTGCTGAAAACTTCAGGGTCAATTTGCGTTAAAACAATTTGAGTTAAATCAAGCGGTAAATCTTGAATCATTGGAACTAAAAATTTAGGGTCCAGTTTTGACATCATCTTGATTTTGTCGTCTTTCATCAGCATTTCCATAGGGCGTGATAAGTCTTTTGCGCTAAATAATAACAGTAAATCTTCATCTTGTGAAGCGATTCCGCTGATTAGTGCCATTTTATCTTCGCGTTTCAGCGAAGTCATAAAAATTGTAAAGCGTGAATCATCCATATCTTCAAGTTGTGTCAGGTATTCTTTTTGTGATTTATCCTTGTATTCTTCGCCGAATTGCTGTACCATAATTTTTTGTAAAGTCGGGTAATCTAAGCTTTCAAAGTATTTTTGAGCATATTTTCTGTCAACATCGGGTTCTTTTAAGAAAACATCCATAGTATCCTGACTCATAAATTCCAAAACATCATCAAGTGAAAATTGTTCAAAAATCATAATTGCGAGTTCTTCAATAGGAAGTTGTTGAACAAGCATCATTAATTTTTCATCATTAAAAAAATTAAGCCCCATAGCAAGCTGCTCTTGTGTCAAAAATGGGAGAATTTTGTCTAAATCTCCCTCTGACATATTTTGCAGGATGATATATCTGTTTTCAACATTTGCAAGTTTGAAAATTTCAACCAGTTTATCCGGGTCGGATAAAATCTTTTTGTATTCCCTTGCTTTTTCGTTGCCTTGGGCGGCTTCGATTTTCATTATTTCTTCAATATCTTTGTTTGCATATTGAACAAGATTGGTCGAAGAAATACCAAAATATCGATAAAGTAATGAATAATCTACGTTTAGTTCAATCATTTGTTGAATATCTTTTTTGTGTTTATAAAATATATACTATATAAATAAAGTATTTTTGGGCTTTAGAATAATCGAAAGTTTGAAATATTTTTACAAAAATTAATAATTAAAAGTGTTAAAATGGCAATGTTGTTAGGAAAAATGTTTTTATTAATATATAAAAGCATACTAGGGGTGAAAAATGTCGATTTCAAAAATTTCTTTTACGCATAATCCTTATGCCGAATATGAAAGAAGAATGGCGGAATTATGCCACTCAAGATTTCACGGAACGAAACCAAATCAGCCAAAGGGAACATTTGAAGATTTTAAAAAAGAATTAGATGACAAAATTTTTACTTTTGAAGATGAAAAAGGGAAAGTTTTTAAAGGAACAATTAAGGAATTTCTTGAAGATTCCATTGCTAATGTAAGAAGAATAGAGAACGGCGATAAAACGATGTATCATGCAACAACCTCAAGAGATGTTGCAATGGATATAATTAAAGATGGACTTGATTGGAAAAGAACAAACAGAATGAGATGCGGTCCTGGAACTTATTTTGCCCCCTGTGCCGAAGAAGCAAGAATGCAGGTTGGAACCGGGATAATCCTTGAAGGGGTTTACAGGGGTGATAAAAAAACTTATCCTGTTTTAAAATCTAAATATTATGATTCTATTGAAAAAAATAAAGAACTTAGAGAGCTTGCAAAAGAATACAATCTGGGCATCGGCGCAGTGAATGAATATTGTCATGATTTAATGCAGCATGATATGGGAATTGATTTTTTCTATTCTTCGCCCGGTTATGGCGGTGCTTATGTTGTTGTGAATAATGATTGTTTAAGTTTATCAACATACGGATGGTAAAATAAAAACCTTGCACGAGCAATTTTGTTTCCTGCCGAATAAAGCAGGTGGGTGAGCGCCAGGGTGCATCCATTTCCATTTATTCTTGAAAATTTTCAAGTGGTCTACTTCAAACACCTAGCTTCTGCGACTGAGCAATTCTCTCCCTGTTAAGTAAAATGTAGGAACAAAATTGTAAACTCGCACAAGGCTAATTTAATTATAACATACTTTATGTTAAAATTTTACAAAAAGGAGAACTTCTTATGAGAAAATTATTACTTCTTGTAGTTTTAATGTTGGGAGTTATTTTTATCACAGGTGCAAAGATAGGAGCAGCAATGAACAATGAATTTACACAAGTGCGCGCAGAGCACATTTTAGTTGAAGATGAAGCGCAGGCGCTTGAAATCAAAAAAGAAATCGAATCAAACACGTTGACTTTTGAAGAAGCGGCAAAAAAATATTCAAAATGTCCCTCAAAAGCAAGCGGCGGAGATTTAGGCTATTTTGGCAGAAGAATGATGG
>CAPYQR010000050.1:0-5964 GCA_948742005.1 uncultured bacterium | reverse complement strand
ATTTGAAGACGCAGCGTTTGACGGCGAAAAAGGAGTTGTTTCAAATCCTGTTAAAACACAATTCGGCTGGCATTTGATTAAAGTTATTGATAAAAAATAATAATAAATTATAATTATTTTTCATTAATTATTTTTTATAAATACCTGATAGTTTATTATAATAAGCTTTTCAGGTATTTTTTGTTTTTTATTTTAAACGCTTGACATTAAAAATAACACATGATATAATAGAAAAAATTTGAGAAATCAAAGATATTTCGCAAGTTTTTAAAAATGTAAGGTGATTTGATTAGGTTTATTAACCTCGAATCAAGACGAGCAAAACAGTTAGTGTCAGAAGCAAAAAGCCTTTGACATGATTATCTTGTGTAGAAAGTGTGAAGAAAATGACAGTTTCAGCAATAAAAATTACAGAACCTAAACAAAAAAAAGCTCCTCTTTTGCAAGCAGGCATGATGGGTGCTGCTATGGGCGCGGGTGCAAGATATCTTCTTCCGACAAAATCTGAATTAGGTTCTATTTTTAACAAACAAAATTTTGATACTTTTGTTTCTTCTTCTGCAATTAAATCAAGAGGTGCAAACCGTTCTATTCTTGGTTATGCTGCATTGGGTGCTTTTATTTTAGGCGGAGTCAGTTTAATTTTAAATAAATTTAAAAATCACCGGCCGCAGCCTGAAACAGTTGAATACACAAAGCTTGGCGCGTTAATGGATGCTTCGCCTTTTGCTTGTGAAGTTTTGTGGTATGATTCTGATAAATTAAATTAAATATAAAATTGAAATACAATAAAATCAAAAAAGTGCATGAATCCAAAAATTCCATGCACTTTTTTAATTATTATACTTTCGTCTATTATTAGTTTTATAGTATAGTAGTATAATAAAGTAGTAAATAAATAGGTTTAGAACAACTGTCTAATGTTTAGGAGTATATAATGCAAGAAAACTTTAAATTTTCAAAAGTCCGCTTTTTTGCAATTCTGATTTTGACTTTGATTGGGATTGCCTTGTGCGTAGAATTGGGTATAATTTTTTATAAAACAAATTTTTTAACCGGTGCTGCACCTAGTTTTTGTACCGTTTCGGATTTAATTGATTGTGACGGAGTTGCAAGAACGTCTTACAGCCTTTCTTTGGGTGTTCCTAATGCTTTGTGGGGATTGATTTTATATTTAGTATTTTTAATGCTTTTATTTGTTGATAGAATTCAAAACAAGTTTAAAAACACGATTTTTGATGTTTTTGAACATCCATCAAGCTATATTGCATCTTTAGCTTTATTATCTTTTGGAATCTCAATGATTCTTGCTTTTGTTTCAATTTTTAAAATTCAAAAAATTTGTGCGCTTTGCTTTTGTACTTATTTTGTAGATTTATTTATTGCATTTTTTGCAAAAGGTAAGGGCTTTTTTATTGAAGATATAAAAATAACAATTGAAGATTTTATTAAAGGTGCTAAAAAATATTTTGCTTTGTTTTTGATTGTTTTGATTGGTTTTGTTTCAACTTTGGTTTATTTGGAAAGAAGCCTTGTTTTATCTCCTAAATTAAAGAAAGAAAGGGATGATAAGGAATTTTTCGAAGCAAAAGATAATAAATATGCAGTTTCGGGTAACTTTTTGGGTAAAAAAGACGGCAAAATTACCGTAAACATTTACAGCGACTATAATTGTCCGTTTTGCAAAATTACAAATATCATGATTCATAAAATTGCAAAAAACGAAAGTATTAAAGTTTTTGAATATAATTTTCCCCTTGATACGAGCTGCAATAAAAAAATAGGCATGACTTTAAAAGGGCACGAGTCATCATGTCAAGCGGCAAAATATGCGCTTGCTGCGAAAAATTCTGGGATGTTTCAAATGTTTTATTTTATAAAGAATTCCAAAGCGATGATGAAATTTTTAATATTTTAAAAGAGGCAAATTTAGACCTTGATTATGAAAAATTAAGAAATGATGCTCATAGCGAGGAAATTGCGCTTGAACTTCAAAAAGAAATAGATTATACTTCCTCGAAAGGAATCAATGGCACTCCGACATTGGAAATAAACGGTGTAACTTATTTGGGAGGAATGCCTTATGATGAACTTTTACATAAAATTAAGGCAGAAATAAAAAGGGAATCTAATTAAAAAGATAAAAATTGCGCTTGATTTTATTGAGCGCAATTTGTTTGAAGAAATTAAAGATAAATATGAAAAAAATACTGCTCCATGCTTGTTGTGCGCCTTGCGCAAGTTATCCGATTCAAAAATTAAAACTTGAAGGGTTTGATTTGACTGTTTTTTTCTATAATCCTAATATTTTTCCTTATCGTGAATATTTAATAAGGCGCAATGAATTAAAAAATTACTGCGAAAAACAAAATATTAAATATATTGAACAAGAATATGAAATTAAGAAATATTATGAAGCAATTAAAGGCTTTGAAAACGAAAAAGAAAAAGGAAAAAGATGTGAAAAGTGTTTTTATTTAAGGCTTAATAAAACAGCGCATAAAGCTTTGGAGCTTGAAATTCCTTATTTTACAACGACGCTTTCAATCAGCCCTCATAAAAATTCAAATCAGATTTTTGAATCAGCAAAAGAAGTTTTGAAAGATATTAAACAAAAATACAAAAAAGAAATTAACTTGGAGTTTTTGGAATATAATTTCAAAAAACAAGACGGATTTAAAATTTCGCGCTCCATTGCAAAAGAAAATAATATGTATGCTCAAACCTACTGTGGGTGTGAATTTTCAAGGAGAATCAGTTTATGAATGTCCTTAAAAATCATTTTGAAGTTTTAAAAAGAGTTTTTGGTTATGATTCTTTTCGTTTAGAGCAGGAAAACATCATTAATTCTCTTCTTGAGGGGAATGATGTTTTGGCTTTGATGCCGACAGGCGGTGGAAAATCTATTTGTTACCAAGTCCCGGCGCTTTGTCTGGATGGGGTTTGTGTTGTTGTTTCTCCCCTGATTGCGTTAATGCAAGATCAGGTTTATGCTCTTAAGAATAATGGTGTGTCAGCAGAGTTTTTAAATTCTGCTCTTGATAATGAAAAAGAATATCAAATTATTCAAAGACTTTTGAACAATGAGCTTGATTTGATTTATGTTTCTCCTGAAAGGTTGAATTCTCCTGTGTTTTTAGAAATTTTAAAAAAAGTTAAAATTTCCTTTTTTGCGCTTGATGAAGCACATTGTGTTTCGCAATGGGGACATGATTTTCGTCCTGAATATACTCAATTTGCACATCTTTGTGAATTTTTTCCTAAAGTTCCTCGTATGGCGTTGACTGCAACAGCAGATGAAGCAACAAGGGATGATATTATTAAAAATTTAAAAATTGAAAATTGCAAAATTTTTATTTCGAGTTTTGATAGAGAAAATATTCGTTATTTAATTCAAATTAAAAATAATGAGAAAAAACAGCTTCTTGAATTTATAAATGATTATCACAAAAATGAATCCGGTATTGTTTATTGTATTTCAAGAAAGCGGGTTGAAGAAATTGCAAAGTTTTTAAAGGAGCAGGGTTTTAAGGTTTTGCCTTATCATGCGGGTTTATCAAAAGAAGAAAGACAGAAAAATCAGGATTATTTTATTAAAGAAGAAAATGTGATAATGGTTGCAACAATTGCTTTCGGGATGGGGATAGATAAGCCCGATGTGCGGTTTGTTGCGCATTTGGATTTGCCTAAATCTTTGGAATCTTATTATCAAGAAACCGGCCGCGCAGGGCGTGACGGGATTGCTTCTGATGCGTGGCTTGTTTATGGTTTGAGGGATATTGTCCAGTTGAACAGCTTTATTAATAATTCTGATGCGCCCGAAAAACAAAAGAATATTGAAAGAAAAAAGCTGGGTGCGCTTTTAGGATTTGTTGAATCTACGGTTTGCAGAAGAAAAGCGATTTTGGAATATTTTGGGGAAAAATATGAAGCTGATAATTGTGCAAATTGTGATAATTGTTTAAATCCTCCTGAAACTTATGATGCGACAATTGATGCGCAAAAAGTTCTATCTTGTATTTATAGAATTCAAAACGACAGGTTTGCTTTTGGTGCGGGGCATATTATTGATATTTTGACGGGAAAGGAAAGTGAAAAGGTCTTAAAGTTTAATCATAATAATGTTTCGACTTTTGCAATCGGAAAAGAAACCCCTCTGCATCAATGGCAATCGATAATTCGCGCTTTGGTTGTTTTGGGTTATATTAAAGTTGATTCAAAATATATGACTTTGTCTTTAACAAAAAAGGCGTATGGCGTTTTAAAGGGTGATATAAAAATTGAATTAAGGAGAGATATTTTAATCCCCAAATCGCAAAAATTGAACAAAAAAAGCGATAAAACCAAAGAAAAGTTTACAAAACAAGATTTAAAAGATGAAAAATCCAAAAATTTATTTGAAAAATTAAAAGCCCTGCGTCTTGAATTCGCGCGTGCAGAATCAATGCCGCCTTATATTATTTTCCATGATAAGACTTTGGTTGAAATGGCGCTTTCTGCGCCTAAAACCTTGGAAGAGCTTGGCAAGATTACGGGTGTTGGCGAAAACAAGCTGGAAAAATATGGCGACGCATTTTTGGGAGTGATTAATTTTTAATTGTTGTTTACAATAAATTTAAAGTCTGTAATTTCTCTGCCAAAGGGTTTTGCGGGTTTTTGTCTTGTTTTAAAATTTAATGATATATCTGTTTTTGCTGAAATATCTCCGTATGTTGCAATTATGCTTCCGTTTGGGTTTATTGCAAGTTCGGGGCAAAAAAGTTTTGATTCAAGTATTTTTAAGAATTTTTCTTCGCGCAGCAATGCTGTTGTTTGCGGGTTTTTAAACAGCGTTTCCGCTCTTCCTAAGGGTTGGATTAAATCATCTTTTGCTTCGGTTGCATCTGCGCCTTTCATCATTAAAGCGTATGTTTTCAGGTATTCTTTCATTTGGCTTCTTGAGCGGATATATTTTTTTTCGGTTTTATAATCGTTTTCATACATTTTTCTCAATTCTTTTAAAATCCCTTGCTTGATTGGTCTGAGCTTGGTTTCGTCAAGATTTGTTTTTGATTTTTGGGAATTTATTGCTCTTATTAAAAAATTATATTCAAAATCTACATTATCATTTGCAATCAAAGGTGTAAAAACAAACATCGCATTGGCAATTCTTTTAAAATAATTTTCTTTTAATTGTTGTGCTTGTTTTGGTTTGAAATGGGGGTTGATTTCTTGTGATTTTACAAATAAAGGATGATAGGGATTAATTGAGATATAAATTTCTTCAATTTTATTTTCATCGCTTAAAAGATAATCAATAAGTTTTTCTGCTCTTTTTTGATGTTTGATAGAATCAGGATTCCAGCCCGAAGTGTTAAATTGAGTTCTTTGTCTGAATTTTAATTTGTCGAATTCTTTAACGCAGTCAACATAATCATAGATTTTTCCCGATTGGTCATTTAACTCAATATCAATACAGTCTGAATCGCGAAAAAGATTGCTGCTCAGGCTTCTGTCAATTACAAGTTTGTTATTTGTTCTTTTTTCGAGTTCTTTTATTCCCTCAACAAGGGAGGAAAAATCTTCAAAAGACATTTTATCCTGTGTTAAATCGGAAATAGGCGTTGCGCTGTATCCGCAATGGATGCAATTGTTAACGCAGCCGCGGTTTAATAATAAAGCTCCGAATTTAAGTATTTTTTCGATATCTTTAATTGAAAGCCCCTCAAAAACTTCAATTCCTTTTTGAATTCCCTCTGCTTTTTCTAAATTTAACAATGAAAGATAAGAAGTGGTTTTTGATTCTTTGCAATAATTGTCAACATATTCTTTTGCACAATTATAATCTTGGTTTGTTAAAGCTCTTTTTAAGCCGCTTTTAAAATTTAATGTCTGTTTGTTTTGATTGAAAAGTTTTTGAGGTGGGTTTTGGTTTTTTGATTTATTTTTGGTTAAATTTTTATTTAAGTTTGTGTTTTTATAAAT
>CAPYQR010000049.1 GCA_948742005.1 uncultured bacterium | reverse complement strand
GACGGAACCTTATCTCTTGAAAATAATGCAATAATCACTCAAAGAGAAATTAACGTAAATGGCGCACTAGAAGCTCAAAATGGCGGAAAAATAACAGGAGCGCTAAAAATCGGTTCAACAGGTACTGCTGATTTAAATCCAAGCAATTTAACAAGCTCGGTAATTAATAACGGCGACCTTGCGCTTTGGGATGGAACATTATCTCAAAACATTAACGGCAACGGTATTACTGCTATTTTAGGCGAAGTTACAAACAATGCAGTTATTACTCAAAAAACATTTGGAATAGAAAAAGAACAAGGTGAAAATGGTATTTTTACAACAAATTTAGACAATCTTAAAATCGCCGATAAGGAAATCCACAACTACGGCACTTTAATTTTAACGGGCGGTACTAATGAAAATAAAATTACAAGTTCATACACATATCCGGATAGTGATATCCATGATGACACACAACCGCCGCAACCAGGTATAACAAAAATTAAAGGTGATGTTGTAAACAATGCCAAAATAGCACAAGCCGTTGAAATTCAATCAGGAAAATTAACCTCTAATGCTGATAATATAGATAGCATTAAAATTGGAAACAATACAACATATAATGTTATAGGCGGTGCTTTAAAGACACAATAACAGGAACAGGAAGCCTGCTTTTATCGTCTGATTATACATCAACAAAATTAAATAATTTTACAGGAGATGTTAAAATTGCAGGCGGCAAAACTTTAACAATAGGTGA
The DNA here is from genome assembly GCA_948742005.1 of uncultured bacterium. Classification (GTDB taxonomy): domain Bacteria; phylum Cyanobacteriota; class Vampirovibrionia; order Gastranaerophilales; family Gastranaerophilaceae; genus RUG14156. The sequence goes on along the minus strand of CAPYQR010000049.1, from coordinate 8,937 downwards.
AAATTTATTTGATAACAACACCTTGACTTTTGAAAACGGTTCAACTTTAAGCTTGCTTGGTGAAAGTGCTAAAGATGTTAATCTTGATAATCTTTCAATAGCAAACAACAGCACTGTGAACTTAAAATTTGACTGGGGTGATACACTGAATTCATCTTCATCTAAAATAAACGGTAAATTAAACGTTAATGAAATTAATTTAGCCAAAACAAACGGTACAGATAACGAATATACATTTACAAATCTAGGAAACAAAGTAGCTCTGGATAATAATATTAATTTATCAGGTGTTTCGGCAAATACAAATAATTTTGTAACATACAACAATACAAACGGTAAACTTTTCAGCAAAAGAAAAAGTTTAGTTAGCGCAGTAGATGAAACAGGAAGCAGCGAAACAAATACTTATTCAATGACAGGAAATGAAACAGCAGGCGGTGAAACTTTAGTCGGCACTTTAACCGTACAAGGTAACGGCAACACAATTACCGAAAGCGGCATTATCGTTGGCGACAGCACAAATAAAGCAACATTAACCCTAAAAGATGTTAATTTAGATAATGTTAATGTTGATGACTCTTCTAAAGGTGCACTGCATGTTAATGGCGGAAGTGAATTAAAAATTGTTGCGGATACAAAAAACGTTACATTAGCCAACACAAAAGGAAGCGCAACAAACGCAATATATCTTGAAAGCGATGCAGCAAACGGCACTGCTAAAGTAACAATTGAAACAAACAGCGGAATAATTAAAATATCAGACGATATCACATCAAACGATAAAAATAATGAAGTTATTTTCACAGGAAATAAAAACATAGAATTTTCAGGCAAATTTGACCCTGTGCAAGCTACTGTTAAGATGAGCGGAGCTGAATTAATCAGAAGCGAAAAACAAGATAAAGATATTTATTGGATTTTAAACGGAGGCACATTAAGATACACTGATGACAATCTTTTAAGCGGCGGTACAAATACGCTTGATTTTCAAGGCGGTTCGCTTGACCTTAGAAACGGCGCAGTTAACTTTATTGATTTAGCGGGTTTAACCTTAACTCAAAGCTCAAATCTTTATCTTGATGCTGATTTAGCAAATAAAACAATGGATACTTTTAATGTTGATATAGCAAATATAAAAACACCAAACACTTCTGCAAAACTTCATGTTGCAGGATTTAATTTGATTTCTGATGCGCAAGATGATGAAACAAAAATTAATTTCGTACCACAAGCAAGCGGACTTACAGGCTTTGTTGATTATACAGGTTCTCAAGGCTTAAAAGCATTATCGCCAATCTACAGATACAATGTAGCTTATGATGAAACAAACGGCGATTTCACATTCAGCAGATTCGCAGGCGGCGGATATAACAGCTTCAACCCTGCAATTTTGGCAGCTCCTGTTGCAGCACAGCTTGGCGGATATTTAACACAATTAAATTCTTATGATGAAGCATTTAGAAACATGGATATGTACATGTTGATGACGAAAAAGCAACGTCAGGCAATGAAATTAAGAAATAAATATGCAAGTGCCACAGGAGGCTTAGCTTATGACCCGTTAATGGCAGCACATGATGATAAAGCTGTTTGGTTCAGACCTTATGCAACATTTGAAAGTGTGGCATTAAAGAACGGTCCAAAGGTAAATAATACTGCTTATGGAACATTCTTCGGCGGCGAAAGCGAACTTTTTGAGCATGCTAACGGCTGGGATACAATGTATGGCGTTTATGCCGGATACAACGGCTCACGCCAATCTTATGATAATGTCAGCATCTATCAAAATGGCGGCACACTTGGTTTAGTCGGTATGGCATATAAAGGTAATTTCTTCACAGGCTTAACCTTAAACACAGGGGCTAGCGTCGCTCAAGCAAGCACAATGTATGGGTCTGAAGATTTAACAATGCTAATGGCAGGTATTGCTAGTAAAACAGGTTATAACCTTGAATTAGGAAGAGGGGAAAATAGAGGAAAATTCATCATTCAACCAAGCTTGTTAATGTCATATTCATTTGTTAATACATTCGATTATACAAACGCTGCAGGTATTCACGTTAATTCAGACCCATTGAACGCAATTCAAATTGAACCGGGGGTTAAATTTATCGGTAATTTGAAAAACGGCTGGCAGCCTTATGCAGGCGTAAGCATGGTTTGGAATGTTATAGACAAAACAAAATTCCAAGCAAACAATGTATCATTGCCCGACATGAGTATAAAACCATTTGTAAAATATGGTTTAGGAGTTAGAAAAACTTGGGGCGAAAAATTCACAGGTTTCTTACAAGCATACATCACAAACGGCGGCAGAAACGGTATCGGCTTACAAGCAGGTTTCAGCATTTTGCTTGGCAAAAACAACAGCAGACCGATTTCACAAACAAACCACTTAAAACTTGAATTACCAAAAACAGAAGTTGAATTAAGCCAATTAAAATAAAAATCAAATATATTCTCAAACCTAAAAGCAAAAGCAGTCTGAATCAATATAAAACACGAGACTGCTTTTGCTTTTTATAAAAAATCTTGTTGTCTTATTCCAAAAAACTCTCCCCTGCTTCATAAGCTTTTTTTAATTCAAGAGGAAAGATTTCTTGTTTTTGTTTTAATTTTGCTTCTTTATCCCAAACTTCCGATTCATATTTTGAATAATCGCTGAATTGAAACGTATCAAAAGCACAGATTCTTTTTGGTTTTGTATAAACTTTTTCAATCCAGGTTTCAAAAAAGCCGATTGGGCCTTTGTTATCTTTACCAAGATAAAATTCTTCAAAAATTTCTTTTTTAACGTTCATTGTATAAATTACGGCTGTTTTTATCTTTTTTGCAAGGGATGTGTAATTTTTATCATATTTTACAAAAGGGAAAAACAATCGTTCAATAAACATTTTCATAACCCCTGAAACATCGCCGAAATAAACAGGGGTTGCAAAAACAATTGCATCTGATATTGTGATTTTTTCAAGCACTTGTTTTAATTCATCAGGATATGAACATTTTGCGTAATTTTTGCCGTTTTTCAATTTGCAGGCAAAACAACTTTGGCACCCTTTAAAATTAATATCATATAAATATATAATTTCCGCTTCAGTCCCTTTGTCGCTCACTCCTTTTGAAAAATTTTTACATAACTCGTCTAAATTCCAATTCTTCCTTGGAGAAGCATTAATTATAAAAACTTTCTTTTTATCCATTTTATTTTTCCTTTTTTGTTTTTTATTTTTATATAATTCTATCTTTTTAACAAGTATTTACTTTTTTGTAATATACTATTAAAAAAGATAGAATTAAAATATAATTGGTTTATAAAATGAAAAACAAAATTAAAGAATATAATTGCCCGATTGGAATAACGCTCGGCGTAATCGGCGGAAAATATAAGGTTTTGATTATCTGGTATTTATATCAAGAAAAAAAATTAAGATATTCACAATTACAGAAAATTTTAAAAAATATCACGCCAAAAATGCTGATTTCACAACTTAGAGAACTTGAAGAAGATAAAATTATCAAAAGAAAAATCTACCCTGTTGTTCCGCCCCGTGTTGAATATTCTTTAACTGAACTTGGGGAGAATCTTGTTCCTGTTTTACTTGAAATGAAAAAGTGGGGAGAGAGCTTTAGTTGTTAAATAATCTCCGATTAACAATCCGTTAATTCCTGCTTTTAACCCGAGTATTTGATTAACTCTTGAAAGATTAACATCTCTTCCACCAGCGTATCTTAAAATTGCTTTTGGAAGAGTAATTCTAAAAAGACAAATTGTTTTTAAAATTTCATCTTCATCTATTAATTTTTTATAATTTTCAAATTCCGTTCCCTCAATCGGGTTTAAAATATTAATCGGAACGGTTTTTGGGTTTAATTTTTTCAAAGATAAAATCATCTCAACCCTGTCTTCGCGGTTTTCGCCCATTCCTAAAATTACTCCGCTGCAAAGTTCTATATCTTCTTTTTTGAGGAGTTTAAGAGTGTTGATTCTATCTTTAAAATCATGGGTTGAGCAAATGTTTTTATAATTTTCCCTGCTTGTGTTGATATTATGATTAAAACGCTTTACGCCTGCTTTTTTGATTTGTTTTATCTGTTCTTTAATTAAAATCCCCAAAGAAGCACAGCAATTCAGCCCGTCTATTTTTGAAACTTCTTTAATCATTTGCAAGATTATTTCAAATTCGCTATCATCAACAGTCTTGCCCGAAGTTACGATGCAAAATCTTGTTGCACCGTTTTCTTTGGCTTTTTGTGCAACTTTTTTAACATCTTCAACTTCTAGCAAAGGATGTGTTTTGATTTTTGCTTTGCTTGTTGCGCTTTGCGCACAATATTTACAATTTTCGCGGCAGTTTCCCGTTTTGGCACTTATTATTGAACAAAGTTCAATATCGTCATTTTTAAAATTTTCTTTTGTAATTTTTTCGCTTATTTTAATTAAATCTTCAAGTTTTAAATCATATAATTTTAAAAGTTCTTCTTTTGTGATTTCGTTATTTAACATAATATTCTTATTCCTTTCACCAAAAAACAAATATGTACAGCATTTTAATGCTTGCTTATTATTTTTCGCTATACCTAAACATATTATTAATATTAATTTTTGTCAACATGTGCTATTGACAATTTTTTTATTTTGAATTAGATTGCAAATATGAAGATTAACAACAATTTAAATATTAAAAATACAAAAATATCCTTTAAAAACAACCTAAACCCTTTATCAAAAACACTCTACACCCTTAGCAATAATGATATGTTAAACGCTTCTTTTGTTGATTTATTTTTTATGGACACGCCAAGAACCATTGTAGAGTTTAAAAACAGAGGAAAGCAAGCAGGAATCGAGATGGGATTTCGCGAATACACAGGAACTTTTATAGCAGAGTTTTCAGCAGCGCTTTTTGCAACAATTACCTCTAAAATTGTATCCAAAATCCATAAACCAAAAACCAAAATAAATTCTTCATCCTGGATAACAAATAAAGGGCTTGATGTTTTTAGAGAAATTTATGAAGATTCAAACAAAACACCAAAAAGTTACGTTGAAAATATTTTCAATTCAATGTCAGGGTTAAATAAAGATAAAACTTACCGTTTCAGCGATTTAATTTCAGCAGATTCCGCTTCAGAAGCCAAAAAAGCCAATGAAATAATTGAAAAAGTAACAAATTTAATAACAGATAATAAAATTTCAAAAAAACAAACACAAATTGAACTGAATGAAATTCAAGATTCAATTATCAATATCTTAAAAGCAGACAACAACATAACTTTAAAATCCAAAAACAACGAAATAACATCAAACCTGACACATATATTAAGAGACATCACCGATTCGGGCAGGAATATCTTTTTTAAAGGAGAGGATTTAAAAACAAATTCAAACGAAATTATCTCAAAACTAAAAACGCTAAACAAATCAAGAATCACAGCCGCAATCCCTCTTTCAATGCTTCTTGCAATAACGAATCAATATATCAACAGAAAACTAACCAAAAAAAGAACAGGAATTGATAATTTTGTCGGAGAAAACGGATACGAAAAAAACGTTAACGAAAAAAATCAAACCCAAAAACAAAAAGGCTTACTATTAAAAAAAATATTATCCGCAGGCGTTTTTCTTTTGATGTTAAGCAAAGTCATGGGAATCAAAAAACCGTCTGATTTTATAAATAAACTTGAATTCAACGGCCCTGTTACGGGAGGAAATGCAATCAAGACAATTTACGGCACTTTGATTTTAGGAAGAATATTCGCTTCTAAAGATTCAACAGAATTAAGAGAAACAAACACAAGAGATTATCTTGGCTTTTTAAATTGGCTTGTTTTTGGCGGATTTGTCGCAAAAGGCGCTGCGCAATTTTTAGACCCTGAAAAAAAATATCTCTTCAATATTCAAAATGCCCAAAATGCAAACAATAAAGGGTTTTTCAAAAATATAAGCCATTGGCTCAATAATGTATCTTTAAAATCACAAAAAGAAATAATCGTACAAGGCACAAACGTTAAACAAAACCTGAAAAACCTGAATATTGCACAAATTGCAGGAATTGCCTACAGCGGAATAATGCTGGGTGTTGTTTTACCCAAATTTAATATTTGGATGACAAAAAGAAACAAGAAAAACAATGACATCAAAAATAATGAAAAAATAAGTTCAATGTTAAATTTTCAATCGGTTAAAATGAAAGATTTTATGATAAATACAAAAAAACCAAATATTAAAACTAGCCCTAAAACACGCTTTAGAATATAATAAAAATAACAAATCAAAAAAGGAAGCAAGTTTTTGACACCAAAAGAAAAGTTAACACAAAGTCTTGAAAAATATCTTCTTGCAATTTATGAAATCGTTCAATTAAACAAAGGTGCAAGAGTTAAAGATGTTTCCAATTATTTAAAAATCGGCGGACCATCAGCATCTGATGCTGTCAAAACACTTGCAAATAAAAAATTTATTAACTACGAACCCTATGGAATAATAACCTTAACAAGAAAAGGCAAAAAACAAGCAGAAGAAAAAATCAAAAGACACAAAGTTATTAAAGATTTTTTTGAAAATGTTTTAATGATTGATGAATTAAATGCTGATAAAAACGCTCAAATTATGGAATATTCAATGACGGAAGATGTGATTAACAGATTTATTTGTTTTCTGGAATTTATGAAAAATTGTTCCTGTAAAGAGCCAAAATGGATAAAAAGCTGCAAAATTAATCTTCTTGAGGGGAAAATATCCGATAATTGCGAAAAATGTATTTCTCAAAACAAAGGCGGATGCTCAAATTGTTGTAAATCATTCTAAAAGCCAATCAAGACAAATCTTTTCAAATTTATCCCGAAAATGCAAAAATATATCCTCCGCATGGATTCCCTCATCAAAAAGTTCAAATTTCTTTTTACATTTTGCGCAATTATAAAGTTTTTCGCTGTGCCAAAAACAAACCGTAGGGTCTTTTTTTCCTGCAATAAAAAGTGTTGGCTGGGTAATTTTTTCAATAATATCAATCGGTTTGATTTTTTTATAAGGAATTAAAGACGGGCGGATTGATAAAAACCTTTTCAGCTCAAATTTTTTAAAAGTTTCGCCCCAGGCTTCTTTTTTCCACATTTTATTTTCAATTTTATCAAAATCACTCGGCGCACTTACTGCAATTATTTTTTTAATTCTATCATCAGATGAAGAATAGATTAATGACGTCATAGCGCCCAAAGAAAACCCCGCAAGATAAATATTTTCATATTTTTTTAAAAAATCAACGCAAGCTTCAAGGTCAAAAATTTCTTTAGCACCAAATGTGAAAAACCCCTTGCTTTTACCATGTCCGCGAAAATCAAGAGATAAAACATCGAAATATTGAGCGAAAAACTGCGAAATTTTTAAAAAAGCGCCCGAATCCTTTGTCATACACCAACCCGGGGCGACAATTACGATAGATTTATTATTTTCAAGGGAATTTTCGCCGCAATAATAATTAGCACAAATTTCAACACTGTCTTTGGTTTTTAGCTTAATTTCTTTCATTATTTTATTCATGATTTTCGTACCATTTTTTAAGTTCGTTTCTTTTTACTTTCCTGGTTGAAGTTTTAGGTAATTCTTCTCTATGAATAACAACAACCGTTGGAGCTTTATAAGGAGCAAGATTTTTAGCACAGAGGGTTTTTATTTCTTCTTCTAATAATTTTTGAATTTCGCAATCGTCTTTTTTAATAATCGAATCACAAGGAACAACAATCGCCCCGACTTCTTCTGTGCCTTTTTTATTTCCCTGTTTAATTGTCAGCGATAAAACGCAAAGCTCTTTGATTAAATCCGAAGTTTCTAAAACCGCCTCAACTTCTTCAGGGAAAATCTTTTTCCCGCCGCCTAAAACAATCATGTTTTTAATTCTTCCCGTGATTTTAACAAAACCCTGATTGTCAATCTCTCCAATATCGCCCGTGTGAAACCAACCGTCTTCATCTATAACTTCTCTTGTCATTTCGGGTTTTTGCCAATATCTCTGCATAACATTCGGGCCTTTTGCGATTATTTCTCCTGTTTCAAGGGTTTTAACTTTAACCGAGGGCAGGGGTTTACCAACAGTTCCGAGTTTTGAATTTTTATATCTGTTTGTAGAAATTACAGGGCTGGTTTCTGTTAAACCATAACCTTGAAAAGCAGGAATACCGATTCTGTCAAAAAATTCTGCAACATCATCTTCTAAAGGTGCTCCACCGCAAACAAAACATTCAAGCTTTCCTCCCAAGCCCTCGATTATTGATTTAAACATTAAACGTTTAGTGCTTCTTGGGACAAATTTTGCAATTTTATACATAAATTTAAAAATATTTTGCGCAATTGGTTTTTGGCGTTTAATTTCTTTTTCAATACTGTTTTTAAGCATTTTAGCAACCAAAGGAACAATTATCATATTCGTTATTTTCTTTTCTTTCATAACGCTTGTAAGTTCCTTGGGGCTTAAGCTTTGAATATAGACAATTTTTGCACCCATATAAAGCATGCCGAAAAATCCGACATTTAATTCAAGCAAATGATTCAAAGGCAGGATTGATAAAAGAGTATTTTTATTTGAAAGCTTTAAAATATCTTCAAAATCTTTCAACTGCGAATAAATATTCCCGAAACTAATCATAACCCCTTTAGGATTACGATGTTTTATTCAATATCTGATTCAAGTTTTGAAACAAATAAAATATTTTCATCAAAATCTGTTTGATTTTCAATATTTTCATCATCCAGAACAAAAATTTTCTCAATAGAATCAACGTTATTTTTAACCTCAAGCGCATGTGCTAAATAATGACTCGAAGTTAAAAGGAATTTCGGCTTGCAATCATTTAAAATGTGTGAATGTTCACTCACGGTTAATTTTATATCCAAAGGAACGGTAATTGCTCCTGTTTGAATTGATGCAAACATTCCAAGCC
>CAPYQR010000048.1:2304-9821 GCA_948742005.1 uncultured bacterium | reverse complement strand
GCTTAGAAAAAGTATTGCCTTTCTTGAAATCCTGTCGCAAACAGCACCCGTAAAAGGACTTAGGAGAAATTGAGGCAACAAAAATGAAAAAAATACAATTGCAATTGATTTTCCTGCACCCGAAGCATTTAAACCCATCAAAACCGCAACAAGCAAAAACTGAACAATTGCATCTGAAAAATGCGAAAAAATCTGTGCTAAAAAAAGTTTATCAAATTCTAAATTCGACAAAACCCCCAATTTCTTTTTAATTAATTCCATTATTTTCCCTTTTATCCTTAATTTTCTTTATTTTCCAAACATTAAAATAATTATACTTCCCACAAGCGCAACAATTCAAACATTTTGCGATAAAATAATATTTATATACTAATGACAAAAATTATTGTAGAATTATTTTATTGATGTTTTTGAAATTTAAAAAATAGTTTGGGAGTTGAATTTAATGAAAATCTTAAAAAAATTATTTGTTTTATTGATGATTTTTATTTTGGGAATGTTTATATGTTTTTTAACGCGCAAAACCACAGAGGATAATTCCAAACAAATTGTTTTCTGGTCAATTCAATTAAAACCCGTTTATGAAAAACAAATGAATCAAATCATCAATGAATTTGAAACAAAACATCAAGGTTATAAAATTAAATGGATTGACATTCCAATTCAAGAAGCACAAAAAAGAACTCTAGCCTCGATTCTATCTTCAACTCCGCCTGATTTAATAAATTTAAATCCTAATTTTTCGCTTCTTTTAGCGCAAAAAGATACTCTCTATATTTTTGATAAAAAAGATACAGCTCAATTTAACAAAAACCTTGTCGAAAAACTTAAATATGACGGGAAAATCTATGCTCTGCCTTTTTATGCAACAAGTGCGGTTACAATTTATAATAAAGAAAATTTATCAGAAAAAATCAAAACCTACGACGATTTATTTAAAATTGCACAAAAAGCAAAAGGCTCTCTTTACGCTAATTCGCTAAATGAGAATGATACTTTAGTAAAAATTTTAGGCAAATACAACATTTTATTTTTAGATAGCGATAAAGAAATTCAAAAAACAGCTGAAATTTTTTCAAAATTTAATCAAATGTACAAACTTAACCAAATGCCAAAAGACACCCTTGCGCTTTCACACCGCGAAGTTATTGAAAAATATATGTCAAATCAAACATCAATGATTGTTGCCGGGTCAAATTTTATTGATATGATTAAAAAAAGCGCTCCCGATATTTATAAAAAATCCGAAATTACTTATCAATTAACAGGCGAAAACGGCGAATATGATATTTCTTTAATGAATTTAATTATCCCGAAACGCGCCAAAAACAAAGAACTTGCGCTTGAATTTGCACTTTTGTTGACAAATACAAAAAATCAGCTTGAATTTGCAAAATTAACCAATGTTTTGCCTGCAAACGCGCTTGCGCTTGAGGATGATTATTTTAAAAATTGTTCTGCCGACCTATATGATAAATCCCGCTGTTTAAGTGCTCATCAGCTTAATAACATCATCAAAAACAACTACAGCGGAAAAAATCAAACTTCAATCAACGAAGCGATAAATAAAACTTTTGAAGAAATTTTGCTTGATAAAAAATTAACACCAAATTCAAAAGAAACCTTAACAACAATTGAATTAAGAAATAAAAATCTTACAAAAAAATTAAATTTTAACGGCTTTCCCGAGTTTAATTTTTTCTAAATTTTTTGCCGCCATTGATTTTTCTTTAACAAAAGAAACAACAAAATCAATAGCTTCAACATCTCTTTTAATCGCACTTTTAAGCTTCATAATCTGCTCAAAAGAAAGGTTATTTTTCATATCTGATTCACAAATTTCAAAAACATGTTTGAAATATTCCTGCGAATCCTCTTCAAAACCGCTTAATTTCATTTTAAAACTATACCAGTTGTAAAATTGATACAAAAACGCATATAAATTAACATCAAACGTCCTTAAAACAAACATTTCAGATGTTTTAAAAGAGATTTTTTTATTTAAAATCAAATTTAAATAAAACGCCTTAAATCCCTTTTGAGGCAAAATGAACCCTTCTGTTTCATCAATGAAAGAAAGAATTTTATCTGCTTTTTTAATTTTATATACAGGGGTTTTGCCGTTTTTAATATATTCAAAAAGCTTTTCCTTGTCGTTTATAAAAGTTTCAAAAAGTTTTTTGATTTTTTCCTGATTTGCCTTTGAATTGTTTGTTGATTTATTTTTTATTGTTAAAGTTGCACAGCTTGATGTGTGAATTTTTTCATCACAATAATCAGCAGATAAAATATTTTTATTCAATCTTGCGCCATTAATTGACGATTGCAGTGCGCTCATTTTCTTTTCGTGGTTTTGATTTTGAATTTTATAAATAAAATTAAAGAAATCAATTGATAATTTTGCAAGCATTTTTTTCATAATTTGTTAAAATTCCCTTGATTTTTCCTTTATATAATAATAAAAACAAATTACAAGAAAAAATTGCCTAATTTATTAAACAAACGCTTTGTGGAAGATTTTTTTGCCTTTTTTAATTTTAATTCCTTTTTCAAGAGCTTCTTTTTTAATTTTCAAGTTAAAATCGGTCACTTTTTCTTCATCAAGCGATATACCGCCCTGCTGAATCAAACGTTTTGCTTCGCCTTTGCTTGATGATAAATTACATTGAACCAAAATATCAACAATTGAAATTTCATCATTAATTAAACTTTTTAAATCAATTTTTGTAGAGGGCATGTTGGAATCATCACATCCTTTTTCAAAAATCGCTTTTGCAGCGTTTTGCGCTGTCATTGCTTCATCTTCACCGTGGACAAGTTTTGTTAATTCAAAGGCTAAAATTTCTTTTGCACGGTTCAATTGCGCACCTTGCCAGGATTCCATCTTTTCAATTTCATCCAAAGGCAAAAATGTAAGCATTTTGATACATTTTAAAACATCTGCATCTTCAACATTGCGCCAGTATTGATAAAAATCATAAACCGAAGTCTTGTTTTTATCCAGCCAAACAGCGCCTGAGGCAGTTTTGCCCATTTTTTTACCCTGCGAATTCAACAAAAGGGTAATTGTCATTGAATAAGCGTCTTTTCCTGTTTTTTTGCGGATTAATTCAGACCCCGCAAGCATATTCGACCATTGGTCATCCCCGCCGAATTGCATGTTACAGTTATAATGCTCGTTTAAATGGTAAAAGTCGTAAGCCTGCATAATCATGTAATTGAATTCCAAAAAGCTTAAACCTTTTTCCATTCTTTGTTTATAACATTCCGCACGAAGCATGTTATTAACAGAAAAACAAGCACCGACTTCTCTTAAAAGCTCAACATAGTTCAGTTTCAAAAGCCAATCAGCATTATTTACCATAACCGCCTTGTCATCGCCAAATTCAATAAAACGCTCCATTTGCTTTTTAAAACATTCACAGTTTTTATCAATTATTTCCCTGCTCATCATTGAACGCATATCGCTTCTGCCTGATGGGTCGCCGACATGACCCGTTCCTCCGCCGATTAAGACAATGGGTTTGTTTCCTGCCATTTGCAAGCGTTTCATAAGACAAAGCGCCATAAAATGACCCACATGAAGCGAATCCGCTGTAGGGTCAAAACCGATATAAAACCTTGCATTGCCGTTATTTATAAGGTTTTTGACTTCTTCTTCATCTGTTATTTGAGCAATAAGCCCGCGTTTTTGTAATTCTTCATAGATTTGCATTATGCGATATCCCATCTGCCGCAAGTTCCGCCCCAGCGGGCAATTATGTTTCCTTTAATGTCGGAGATTTTTTTGATTTCATCTCTTGATTGGGTTTCTTTTCCCTCTAAAATCGTAATTACCTCACAATTATTTGAACAACCCGAACACTGACAGGTTATTGAGTGGAATTCAAGATCTTTTATTGTCCAGCCTTTAAATTTTGTTTTTTCGCCTGTAAATTGATGATGTTCCATAGCAAGCATTGCAGCACCGATTGCACCCATGGTTTGGTGGTGGTCAGGAACGATGATTTCATGACCCAGTTCTTCTTCAAAAGCTTTGACCATGCCTTTATTTGTTGCAACTCCGCCCTGGAACGAAATACAAGGGAGTAAATCCTTGCCCAGTGCAAGATTTGAGATATAATTTCTAACCAAAGCCCGACAAAGACCATATAAAAGGTCTTCAACAGCATAACCCAATTGCTGTTTGTGGATTAAGTCGGATTCAGCAAAAACTCCGCACCTACCTGCGATTGTTGCGGGAGATTTTGATTTTAGAGCAATATCGCCAAAATCTTTAATATCAACATTCAGCCTTTGTGCCTGATGGTCGAGAAAGCTGCCTGTTCCTGCGGCACAAACCGCATTCATCGCAAAATCAGTCACGATTCCGTCTCTTAAAATAATAATTTTAGAATCCTGCCCGCCTATTTCAAGAATAGTTTGAACATTCGGGATTGCAGCACTTGCAGCGACTGCATGTGCCGTTATTTCATTTTTAATAACATCAGCACCAATTAAAGCACCTGCAAGGTTTCTGCCTGAACCTGTCGTTCCTGCGGCACAGATTTCATATTCTCTGCCTTGTGCCTGTGCCAATAAATTATCCATGCATTTTTGAACAGCCATTACGGGTTGTCCCGCTGTACGCGTCATAAAACTATCTACATGTTTTCCGTTTTCATCAACCAGAGCAATTTTTGTAGTAACGGAACCTACATCTATTCCTAAATAAACTTTCATCATAATACTTTAATTGTATTACAAAAAAATAAAATATGGTAAAATGTAAATAATATTTTAGGTGGGTTTATTTATGGATGATAAATTATTTGAAACACTAGATGAAATTAAAAATATCTTAATTAAAAATAACTTAGCTCTCTCAAGCGCTGAAAGCTGTACAGGGGGATTAGTCAGCTCTTATTTAACAGATATAGCAGGAGCGGGCAACTTTATTTTTCAAAATTTTGTCACTTATTCAAACGAAGCAAAAACAAGATTTTTAAACGTAAAAAAAGAAACTCTTGAAAAATTCGGTGCGGTTTCTAACCAAACAGCACATGAAATGGCACTGGGGCTTTTAAATTATGCTCGAGCTTCAATTGCAACAACAGGAATACTAGGCCCTACAGGCGCAAGCAAAGGAAAGCCAATCGGGCTTTGTTATATTGGCTTGGGTTTAAAAGAAACAAAAAAACCGCAGGAAATTGTTGAAATAATTAAATATATTTCGCCTCTTGCAGACACAAACGACCGATGCAAAATTAAAACAGATATTGCAAGGCATGCGATTTTTGAATTTTTGAAATTTATTAAAAAAAATATTTAAAAATACTCTTAATTTTGTATATCAAAGTAAAAACAGATAAAATATAATAAAATTAAAAAATAATTATGATTAAGACAATTTTAATAGAAAAAACAAACGATATCCGAACAAATATCCGGACTTTTTTTAACAAATCCAATGATATTAATATTATTGCAGGATTTGATAATCTTGAAGAAATTACAGCGGATTTAATAAATCGTGCTGATTTAATTATTTTTGATATTACCAAGATAAATTCTAATGAAATATTAGAAAAAATCAAAACCTTAAAACAGCAAAACCAAAATCTCAAATTTATCGCACTATCAAGCGATATGGACACAGACCTTTTAACAACAGCTTTAAAATCAGGAGTAAATGATTTTCTATTCAAGCCTGTAATTTTAAATATTTTAGAAGCTTCAATTAAAAAAATTGATTTTAAAAAAGAAGAAAAACAAACCTCGTCCATCAAAAAAGCAAAAACAATCAGCGTATTTTCCCTTAAAGGAGGGGTTGGAAAAACAAGCTGTGCGGTTAATTTGGCTTATGAATTATCAAAATTAAATAATAATGTCTGCTTGCTTGATTTCAATCTGAATTCTTCTGATTGCGCTTTATTTTTAGGTTTACCTTGCGATTTTAATATTGATGAATTGTTAAACAAATTTGAACAATCAAACAAAGAAACAACCCTCTCTTTTATTCCAAAATATAATGAAAGCTCGCTTTATGTTTTAAGCATTAAAAATAAAGACGATTTTAATTTTAAAATAAGTCCCCTAAAAATAACAAAAATTATCAATTCCTTAAAAAACATATTTGATTATTTAATTATTGATACTTATTGCAATTATGATGAAAACAATTTAAACATCTTGAGCACATGTGATTTAATTTTGTATTTATCAATCTTAAGTCCTGCTTATGTTCAACAAGGCGCTTGTGTTATGGAATTATTTTCAAAAATAGGTTATAATCAAAGCAAAATCAAATTGATTTTAAACAGATTCAGTGAAAACTCACAAATATCAACAGAAGAATTTGAACAAAAAGTCAACAAAGAAATATTTTTCAAAATTCCAAACAATTTCTTAACAATTTCAGATGCAATTTACCGCACAAGCCCGCTTGACATTACAAATAATCAATCAAACATTGCAAAAGCCTTTAAAAACCTGGCAATCAAAATAAACGAAACAGATATTCAAAAAGAAAGTTTAACAAAAGAATATAATCATGGAATTTATAATATAATTGATAAAATAGGGGAGTAAAATATTGTCATTATTAGATAGATTTGGCACAGAAAAAAGTGCCGATAAAAATTCAGGAAAGACTGCAGAAAAAAACTCACAAACAGAAAAAAAAGACCTTTTGCCGCAGGATAAATTAAAAGAATTAATTCAAAACAGACAAAATCTCAAAAAAACAGAACTATATACAAAATCTGATTGCAAAAGCAGCTTTATTTCAAGATATGCTTATAACCTGGGTATTATCGATACCATTTTAGCAGATGATGAGATAAATTCAATTTTTGTTAACGGCGCAAAGAATATTTATATTGAAAAAAAAGGAAAAACAATCAAATCTAATTCAAGTTTTCCAAGCGAATATGAACTTCAAAACACAATTGAGGGGTTGTTAAAGCATAGGGGTTTTAACATTGAAGATGAAAAATTTTTCCAATTTAACTATAAAAAAGGGGTTAATCTAACAATAACACTTCCCCCTCTTAGCCAAAAAATTACAATAATTTTAAAAAATTACAATAACAAATTCGCATCTTTAAAAGCATTACAAGAAAATCAAATTATTTCAAAAGAAATTGCACTTTTTTTGGAAGCTTTAATTGCACAAAATGTTAATATTTTAATAACCGGAGAAGAAAAAACCCTTAAAACAACAGTTTTAGATTCTTTAATAAAAGCAGCAGGCGAAAATTTAAAAAGCGTTATAATTGATTTTTCAAATGAAATAGAAACAGATAAAAACACTTGTGCTTTTTATGATTTAACAAATTTCAACAACGGCAGAAATTTTAAAAATGAAGAAAAATTAATTGATTCTGTTTTTTCAATTAATCCTGATAAAATTTTTATCAATGATTTAAAATCTGAATTAAAAGAAAAAATATTTGAATTTGCATCTTCAAAAAAAGGGCTTGTTGTGCTTTCAAATTCAAATGATTCCCTAAATTTACCTTTTGATATTATAATTA
>CAPYQR010000048.1:447-2294 GCA_948742005.1 uncultured bacterium | reverse complement strand
ATGAAACCTTGAAAAAAATTGTTTCAATTTCGCAAATTTACAATAATGAAATTCAAGAAATTTTTAAACTAAATGATGAAAACAAACTTGAATCTACGGGAATAATTCCAAAAGTTTATTTTGAAATGAAGTCGAATTTATTAAACATTAATCAAAATATTTTTGAAAAAAACTACCGCCATACATATTCTCAAAATTACAATGAAAATCTTGCGCAATTTAAGGCAAAATTTGAAAATAATACCGAAACAGCAGATTATGAAAACCAAAACGAAGAAAAAAAAGGCTTAAACCTTGAAGTTTTAAAGAAATTCAAACCAAACATCAATAATTAAAATGGACAAAATTTATAAAAAATTAATGCAAAAATGCTTTGATATATCGCTTTTATCAAAAGGCGAAAACATGCCAAATCCCTATGTCGGGGCAATTGTTTATGATGAAGATAAAAATGAAATAATATCAAGCGGTTATCACAAAAAATACGGACAAGCACATGCTGAAGTTAATGCGATTGAAAACGCAAAAGGAAACACAAAAAACAAAACCTTAATTGTAAATCTTGAACCTTGTTCGCATTACGGAAAAACGCCTCCATGTGCGGATTTAATAATAAAATCCGGTTTTAAAAAAGTTATTGCAGCAATGTATGATGTTAATCCCGAAGTCAGGACAAACGGAATCAAAAAACTCCAAAACGCAGGGATTCAGGTTGAAGTAGGAATTTTAGAAGAAAAAGCAAAAGATTTAAATAAGGTTTTCATTAAAAATATGACCGAAAAAAAACCTTATTTAATGTTAAAAACAGCAACAACACTGGATTCTAAAATTGCTAATTTAAATAAAGAATCAAAATGGATAACCAATAAAAAATCACGCGCTTTCGTTCAAAAATTAAGAAATGAATACTGTGCAATAATGACTGCATCAGGAACTGTTTTAAAGGATAATCCAAGGCTGAATGTCAGAATTAAAAACGGCAAAAATCCCATCAGGATTATTTTTGACCCGAATAATAAACTTGATTTTGAAAACCTGTGGAAAAATTATAATGTTTTTAATAACGATAATACAAGAATAATTTTAATTAATAATTCAAAAATAAAAACTCCGAACTATATTGAAAAAATAGAATTCGACGGCAATTTTGACGAATTGTTTAAAAACTTATACAAAAAAAACATTTATTCAATCATGACAGAAGCAGGACAAGGGTTTAATTCGCTTCTTTTTAAAAACAAAGAGATTGATGAAATTAATCATTTTATAGCGCCTAAAATCTTTGGTTCAGGGCTGGATTTTGTTGAGGGGATTGAATGTTTAGATATTAACAGTTGTATAAAATTAGAAAAAATTAAAATAAAAAAATTCTTCGATAATGGTTATGAGGATATTTTAATTAATGCAAAAGTTGCAAAAACATAGAAAAAAGATTTAAAAGGAAATAAAGATATGAAAATTTTAGTTGTAAACGGTCCTAATTTAAACTTACTCGGCACAAGAGAACCGCAAATCTATGGAAAAGACACACTTGATAATATAAATCAAGAATTAATTGAATTTTCAAAAAAATTATCGCCTGAAATTGAACTTGAATTTTATCAATCAAATTCAGAGGGCGAAATAATTAACAAAATTCAAGATTCAAAAGACTTTCAAGGTTTAATTATAAACCCCGCAGCCTACACCCATACAAGCATTGCAATCGCTGATGCAATTAAAGGCGTCAAAATAACTGCAGTCGAAGTCCATTTATCAAATGTCCAGGCAAGAGAAGACTACAGGAAAAATTCCTTTATAACTCCCGTATCTTTAGGCGTTGTTGCAGGTTTTGGCAAAAACAGCTA
>CAPYQR010000048.1:0-437 GCA_948742005.1 uncultured bacterium | reverse complement strand
AGTATTGCAATGTGAAAAATAGTGTATTATAATAAAAAACAATAAAATAAAAAAATCAAAAATGAATAAAGAATTTGAATTTTTAAAAATAATAAATAATACACTTCACGACAACTCCTATTTAGGAGACGATTGCGCTTATTTAGACGAATACAATCTCGCGGTTTCAAGCGATATTTTGGTTGAAGATGTACATTTTAAAAAAGAATATATGAGCGCGTATGAAATTGCCCAAAAAGCTCTTTTGGTAAATATTTCAGACATTTTAGCATCGGGTGCATCCATAAAATATTTAACGATTAATTTAAGCGGAAAATTAACAAATCAATTTGTTGAAGAATTTTATCAAGGCGTTAAGGATTTTGAAAAAATTTATAATTTCAAAGTAATCGGCGGAGATTTAACAAAATCAGATAAAATCATAATAAGCGTAAGCG
>CAPYQR010000047.1:2809-10055 GCA_948742005.1 uncultured bacterium | reverse complement strand
TTTATCAGCCGATTATTTTGCGATTCTTGTTACTCTTCTTCACTGTTTTGCAAGTTTGAATCCGGTTCGGATTTGGCTTCGGCAGCAAAAATATTCCCCTGCGCAGAATTTATTTCTGCTTTTGCTTCATTTACCAGTTCTTCCTTATTTTGTTCATCATCTGTGCTGACGATTTTATTGACCGAAACAACACAATCATTTCCGTCAAGAGATTGAACCTTGACCCCTGTTGCAGGACGTCCTTGGCGTGAAATATCCGATGCAATTACCCTTGTAACAACGCCGTTTGCAGTTACAACCATAATTTCATCTGTTTCTTTGACTATACTTAAGTCAACAAGCCTTGATGAACTTGATTTGAATTTAGTAGCTATTAGCCCTAAGCCGCCTCTGTTTTGAGTTCTGAATTCCGAAATTTTAGAACGTTTACCAAAGCCGTCTGATGTGATTACCAGTAAATCTGCATCATAATCCCTGGGAACAACATCACATCCGATTATTTCGTCAGATGTGCGAAGTTTCATTGAATTAACCCCGCGTGCACTTCTTCCTAAGGGTCTTAAATCTTCAATCGGGAAGCGGATTGCCATCCCGCAAGAAGTTCCGATTATTATTTCGTCATTTCCTTTTGCAAGTTTAACCCAATTTAAAGTGTCGTTTTCTTCTAAACCAATTGCAATAAGACCGTTTTTGCGAATTGATGTAAAATTGTCCAGTGAAATTCGTTTAATATAGCCTTTTTTGGTCAGCATTATTAAATTCATGTCGTTTTTAAATTCTGAAACAGGGACGATTGCCGTTATTTGTTCGTCTTGTTCTAAAGGCAGAATGTTTATAATAGGCAGACCCTTGGATTGGCGTGAGCCTTCAGGAAAATCGTAAACGGAGAGTGAATAAACAAGTCCTTTTGAGGAGAAAAACAGGACTTTATCATGCATCATTGCTGTAAAGAAATGTGCTATATCATCGTCTTCTTTTGTTTTCATTCCTCCTTTGCCTCTTGTTGCGCGATTTTGACGAACAAAAGTATCAAGAGAAATTCTTTTAATATATCCCTGGCGCGTTATGAATACTGCCATTTGAGTATTTGGTGTTAAATCTTCGACAGTTACTTCGCCTTCTTCGGGAACAATTTGAGTCTTTCTTTCATCGCCGTATTTTTCTTTGTCTTCGTTTAATTCTACTTTGATTAAAGCAAGGATTTTATCTCTTGAAGACAAAAGGTCTTCGTATTCTGCGATTTTTTCCAATAATTGAGCATGTTCTGCTCTTATTTTATCTTGTTCCAAACCTGTCAAGCGTCTTAATTGCATTTCTAAAATAGCATTAGCCTGTTCGGTGTCCAGCCCGAAACGATTAATCAAGCCTGAGCGCGCAGTTTCCGTATTTGGTGATTTTTTGATTAATTCAATTACTTCATCAAGCGAATTAAGCGCAATCATCAAACCTTCTAAAATATGTGCTCTTGCTTTTGCTTTTTTCAAGAAAAACATTGTTCTTCTTGTTATAACATCAACTCTGTGTTCAACAAATTCTGATAAAACTTCATAAAGATTTAACAGTCTTGGCTGTTGTCCGACAAGGGCTACCATGTTGAAACCAAAGCTTGTAAACAGAGCAGTTTGTTTGTATAAATTATTTCTTACAACATCAGGTTTTGCATCGCGTTTTAATTCGATAACGATTCTCATGCCATCTCTGTCGGATTCATCTCTTAAGTCTGAAATTCCTTGGATTTTACCGTCTTTAACAAGTTCGGCGATTTTTCTGATTAATTCTGCTTTATTGACTTGATAAGGAATTTCCGTCACGACAATTGCGCTTCTTCCCTGACGTCCGCCGCCTCCTTGAAGTTCTTCAATTGTTGAAACGGCTTTCATTTTGATTGAGCCTCTGCCTGTTTCATAGGCTTTTTTAATTTCTGAAGTGCCGACAATTGTTGCGGCTGTTGGAAAATCCGGACCTTTAATGTAGTGCATTAATCCTTCTGTGGTAATGTTAGGGTTGTCGATTAAAGCAATGATTCCGTCAACAACTTCACAAAGGTTATGCGGGGGAATATTTGTTGCCATGCCGACCGCAATTCCTGATGTTCCGTTTAAAAGAAGCATGGGAAGTCTTGTAGGTAATACTGAGGGCTCTTCTAAAGAACCGTCAAAATTCGGAACAAATTTAACTGTTTCGCAATCAATATCAGCAAGCATTGCTGTTGTAATTTTGTGCATGCGGGCTTCTGTATAACGCATTGCAGCAGCGCCATCACCATCGACCGAACCGAAATTTCCATGACCGTCTACGGTTAAATATCTGGTTGAAAAATCCTGTGCCATACGAACCAAAGCTTCATACACGGAGCTGTCACCGTGAGGGTGGTATTTACCAAGAACTTCACCAACAATACGGGCGCATTTTTTGAACGGTTTATCAGGTGTCATCCCAAGTTCATTCATTGCAAATAAAATTCTTCTATGAACCGGTTTTAAACCATCGCGCACATCAGGCAGTGCACGTCCGACAATTACACTCATCGCATAATCTATATAACAGCGTTTCATTTCATCGCGTATATTAACAGGAACTACTTTCCCATCGTCAAATAAGCTTGCTTGAGCCAAATCTTAACTCCTCTTTTGTCTGTATATTAAAATTATATAATAAAAATTTTCAATGCGCAAAAATATTAAATTTCTTGCAAAATGTTGCAAGAGTTGTTATTATCTTTATATGACAAAACCAATCTGGCCAAATCATTTTTTTCACGATCCTCATTGCGATATGCCCATTGAGGAAATATGGGATGAAATTGATGCTTATACTTTTGAGGAAGGATACAAAGAGGAAGACAAGAAAAAAGACATAGATTTTGTCATTCCGCTTCCGCCTTTGGATTATGGCGGCAAAAGAACCAAAGGAGTCTTTTATTCTCAGGGGGTTGATGTAATTTTAGAAAAATACCCCCGACTAAAAGAGATATTCTTTGTCTGTGCAAATTCAATGTTTGCAAGTTATCCTTGGGCAAAAGATGCAGATGCTTTTTTCACATGTTATAAAAATGAAAAAAGAGAACAACATTATTTAGCTAAATATCCTGACAGAAAAGGAACTTATTTTCTGCCTTTGCAGGATGCTGATTTTTTAAACGAATATTATATGGCTCCAACTTTTTATCCTGAGCGCGATATTGATATTTTTTGCGTTTCAACGGCTTATCCGGTTAAAAATATGCCGATGATTGCGCGGGCGATTAAAGAATATGAAAGAAAATATGGGGTTGTTTTAAAAGTTGTTTATGCAATCGGTTCAAGATTATGCAAAAAGCTTGAAGATGGCAGAATGGATTATTCTGAAATACGATATGATGCAAAGGCGCAATTGGATGAAGTTAAGGAGATTTTAGGCGGAAATGTTGAAAAATATATTGATTTTTATCCATATATTGATTATGCCGATCTTGCCAAATACTATTCAAATTCAAAATGCTGTGTTTTAGCTTCATTATTGGAGGGCAAAAACCGTTTTATTTCAGAAGCAATGAGTTGCAATACACCGATTATTGTCTTTAAAGATTTCAACAAATATGTACGCGGAGATTATCCGGTATTTTTTGAAAACAGCGGCGAATATGTAGAAGAATATACGCCGGAAGCTCTTGCTGATACAATTCGTAAGGTAATTTATAATATTCATAATTATGAACCGAGGAAAAATTATATTAAATATTTCGGAAGAAAAAATTTTATCAACACAATAACAGATACAATTCCTTATTTTAAAGAAAATATTCCCGATTTTGAATACGGAAGAATCCATGATAATGTTTGGGTTGATACTGCTTGTCAAATTAATTACCAGCTTGGTTATCATGATTTTTTGTATGGTAAAAATTCAGCAGTATCATTTGTTCGCGGAATGGATAATATTAGCTCTCTTGTTGAATTTTATTTTTCAAGATTTGATATTGAATATTAACTTTTGTAAAAATATATGATATAATCAATCAGATAAAAGCAATTATTTATATTTTCAGGGTTTGTTAATTGTGTAAAAAGGTGGTGTAATATGATTAGTCCGTTAAAATTTTCAAATACTAATTTTCAAGGTTCGCTTGAATATAAAGGCGCTTATAAAAATTTTAAACCTTATAAAGATTATCAACAAGATGTTGTCAATCAAGAGCGTATGCAAAATATCGATAAAATCGATAAAATTGAACAAGATGTTAATAAAAATTCAAAAGACATCCGTGAAGTCAAAAAAGAAATAAAAGAAAATAAACCAAGTTTATATAGACGAACAAAAGGAAAAATTTTAGGATTTTTCAAAAATTTAAATAAAATTAAATTTGCCGCACAAAGCACAACTAAAGGTGTCGCTCAAGGGCTTGTTGCTTTTGGAGTTACTGCTTTTGTTGGCAAAAATCTTCAAGATGCAGTTAGAGAAAAGAACCCGATGACATTTTTCAACGGTGCAATGAATGATATTTGCAAATTTGCAGGTGCTGCCGGACGTAATATTGAAAAATTCCCTAAAACCCTAACTGATATTTTTGCAGTAAATAAAGATAACAGTGTTCTTAAAGATACAGGCTTAATTTTTAGCAGAATTTTTAAGACAATCGGCGGCGGAATTACTAAAATGGGAGCTTCATCTCTAAGTTATTTAAAAAATAATAAAATCGCTGCTGCAGCAGCATTGACAATTGCAGGCACGGTTCTTCTAAAAAATATAATTCAGGGAAAAATAAAAGCAAATGAACGAAATGCAGATTTAGACCATAAATTTGATTATGGACATGTTAAATAATTAATTCATATAATATAATAAATCAAAAGGCTCTATAATTTCTTAGAGCCTTTGTCTTAAAAATTTAAATTAAAATAATTTATTTTGAACAGGCTCAGATTCCAATATATCTTCAATTTTGCAATCCAAACAATCACAAATTCTGTCAAGATTGATATAAGAAGGCTGGGTTCTTCCCTTAGCCCAGGAATAAACTGTTTGCTGGGGTAAATTTAAAATCTGTGCAAGCTTGTACAGGCTGTAATTCTTTTTCTCTTTAGCGGTTTCTTTAATTTTTACTTTCATAACATAAATTATATCAAATTTATGATTTTTTTTTCAACTGTTTAGAGGAAAAAAATAATAAATTGTTAATCTATACAAATATCTTGCGTTATAATATAATTATATTTATTATGTAATATTTTAAATAGAGGAACACAAATGAAAAAGATAATTATTCTAATGTTTGTTGCTTTGGTTCTAGGGGTATTTACGGTTGCCAGAGCTGCAACTAAAGACGTCAAAAAAACGGCAGAAGCTATGGGGATTTATACCGAAGAAAAAGCATATGATAGTTTTTGGAAACCCGTAATCGAACAATACAATAAGGGTAATTACCTTGGAGTTGTTCCAATTTTGCAAAAACGTGTTGAGGGGGAAGTGTACGGTGAAAGCGGAGATTTAGAAAGATATTATTTGGCTATGTGTTATCATAATATGGGTTATACAACAAATGCAAAAATGATGTATATGCAAATAATAGAAAAAAATAACGACCCCAAACTTGTATTTTATTCCCAAAAAGCAATGGCTTGCCTTGATGATCCTAAATCTCAGCTTTGTACCGGAAAAATGCCGGCACCTGAGCTTACTGATATAGAGCGTGCTCAACAGGACAGAATTAAACAATTGGAAGCTCAGCTTAAAGATATGGATTCTCAAATGCATCCTGTTCAAAATGTCCAAGCGGATGATGATATTACAAGATTTATTAAATCCAAACAGAAAATCCATCCTGCCGCTATGGACAGAATCACCACAGAGCGTATGGAACGTAAGCTTCAGGAAGCTGAATATAAAAGAAAACAGGAAGAAGCAAATCAAGTACAATAATGGAAGAGCAAATGACAGTCAAAGAAACTGATGTTGTAACAATTGAAACCAAAAAATTTGGTGTAATAGATGTAAATAAAGATGCTATTTTTAATTTTGTTATGCCGATTATCGGTTTTAATGATTTAAAAAAATACGCCATAATAGACTACAAGCCTGATTCTCCTTTTAAATGGCTGCAATCACTTGAAGATATGGAACTTGCTTTTCCAATTACATTATGCAGTTTTTTTGATATTGATTATAAATTTGATATTCCTGATGAAGAAGCGCAGACTTTAGGAATTGAATCTGCAGATGATGTTTTTGTCTGCAATATTGCAAATATTCCGATGTCAAATCCGCAGGGCGCTACGATTAACATGCTTGCGCCGATTGTGATTAACTTAACAAATAAAAAGGCAATGCAATTGGTTCTTAAAAATACTGATTTTCAAGTTAGATATAAATTATTTGATAAAACAGATTTGGAAGAATAAAATGCTGATTTTAACAAGAAAAATAAACCAAAAACTTATAATTAACGACAATATTGAAGTCGTTATATTGGAAAGTTATAAAAATTGCGTTAAAATTGGCGTAAATGCCCCCTCTAACGTTCAAATATACAGAGAAGAAGTTTATAACGAAATTAAAAAATCAAATAAACAAGCAAATAACACAGATATTGAACTTGTTGCAAATTTAAAAGGCAAAAATAACACAAAGACCAATTTTGGCGGTTTTGATTTTAAAAATAAATAATAATGATTGTCGAACAAATAAAAGAAGCAAAAAAATATTTTTATCAAAAAGAATATAAAAAAGCTTTTGATATTTTTTCAAAAATTAATTCCTGTTTTTATGAAAGCGGCTTATGTGCATTATTATTAAAAGATGAAAAAACGGCTTACAATTTTTGGAATAATAACAAAAAAATATGCCCTGCGTGTTGTTTTGGTTTGTCGATTTTAGATTTTATTAATTTAAAGAAAGGAAAAATTCCATCTTTTTTCCAAACAAGAGCACAGCTTGAGATTTTTTTAAATTTATTTTTGGAAAATGATTTTATAGACTGGGCACAGAATTTAATTTCCTTTTGTGATGTTTTTTACTGTGCAAATCCGGAAAGTTATAAATTTATTGCGCGTGCATTGTTTTCAAACGGCTATATTGATTTAGCGATTTATTTTTGCAAAAAAACTTTAAAATTACATTATTTAGACCCTGAAGCATTTTTAATTCAATCTCAATGTGAATTTTTGCGTGGAGAATTGGGTGAGGCGCTTGATTTAATTAATCAGGTTAACCGAATGGTTGACGATTATTATCCTGCAAAATTATTTAGAGAAATTATTTTAAAAGAAAT
>CAPYQR010000047.1:0-2799 GCA_948742005.1 uncultured bacterium | reverse complement strand
TGATAATTGAGGATATTTTAAGGAGATTTTTATGAAAAAAGTTTTAACTTTAATTGCGATTCTTGCGCTTTCAACTTCGTTTTCATACGGAGCAAACAGTTTAAAACAACAAATTAAGAATGATTTCAAACAAACAAAATCAGATGTAAAGTCTGCAATAAAAGCAGATGTTGAAAACAATAGAAAAGCAAACCAACAAGCAAATAACGCTAAAAAACAACAGAAAATTTCTGAAATTGATGCAAAAATTAAAGATTTAAATTCTCAAATTGCATCGGTTAAAAAAGATAAAACAATAACCGAAACAGAAAGAACTCTAAAACTTAACAGATTGCAAAGCCAGGTCAATTATTATAATAAACAAAAAGCAGCATTGCAATAAAGAAATTTAAACCGCTTGTATAAAATAAATAAAACAGGCGGTTTTTTAATATTATTTTACATATTAGCTTTTTTGTAGTATCCTATAAAATATATTAGTATTTGTGAGGGGATTTAACAAATTAATGTCAGATACCAATACAGTTTTTGTTGTCAGCAATAAACAGGAGTTTTTAAATCAAGTTTCATCAAAGCTTGTGTTATTGCGCAATTTGGATAAAGTTAAAACCCTTTCGATTGATGAAGCTGAAAATATGTTTTCAGGCTTTATTCCAAATGTTTTGATTTTGCATTGCAAAGAGAATGATGCAAGAATTTTAGAACTAATCAAAACTATAAAAAAACAAGAAATTTACAAACATTTATCAATTTTGCTTGTAAATGAAAATTCTTCGCGCGAAACGGTTATCGAAGCTTTTGACCTTGGAATAAGCGATGTCTTATTTGCTCCGATTATTGATTATGAACTTTTAATCCGTGTTATCTGGTGCTTAAAGAGAAATGAAATGAGTCTTTCTTTAGAATCACACAATAATTTTCTTGAGCAGCTGGGAATAATCCAAGGAGAAAACGGGATTTATGCTCAGAAATATTGTGAAGAATATTTGAAAAACGAAATTTCACAAACAAAAAAATATTTTCAAAGAGCTTGTTTGCTTTTGATTTCTCCTGATAAAAAATATTACGAATCAAAAGACGGCGATGTTTTTATTAATATAATCAAAAAAACAATCCGCTTAAACGATTCGGTTGTTGTCAAAGATTCAAATAAATTCTATATTTATCTTCAAAAAACGAAATTAAACGGCGCTTATAGTGTCTTTGAAAGAATTAACAACAACCTAGGCTCAGATGCCGGTGCAAACGCAGGAGTTGTAGAAATTCAAGATCAAAAATTTGAAGATATTATAGAAGCACTTGATGCGGCACTTGAGAAAGCTTATGAAAACACAAATTCATTAATTGTTGCATCTGATTTTTACAGCAACGAAAAACCCTCCATTTTAAATACCGATAAAATAATTAAAATGCAGACTCCGCAAAAACACAAAGTTTACAAGACAGATTCAAGCGAAAATTCTTACGCGGGATTTGATAAAAATTCATTAAAACTTTTCAAACAGGCATTTGAGCGTAAAACAAAGGTTGTCATTGCTCCGGTTTTTAAAAAGTTTGAAAATACTTTAAGGCTTAAAAAACCTGAATATATAATTAATTCCTACGTTGGTGCAAAATCTTTATTTTCATTATCAGAAGGGTCTACAAGCGCCACTTTTGCAATTGAATATAATGGAGTTGAACATGTTATTATACGCTTAACAATTACTGAAAACGATCATAAGCGTTTATTTGAAACAGAAACCGTTGAATTTACGGTTTTAGATTACCGTAAAGTTTCTTTAATGCTCGGGGAATTGTTAGACAAATTTGAAATTATATTAAGAAAAAAACATTAAAATTCAATTAATTAAAGGGAAATTAGTTGTTGCTTGTTAAAATTGTTCTAAATGCAACAAGTCCTCTGATATGAATGCTTTGAGATGTTTTTCTTTGTTCTTTAGCTATGTTAAAGATTTTAACAAGTCTTTGAATTTCTTGTACATTCTTAACGCTGTTTGTAGAATATACGTTTTTAACTTTTTCGGGATAAATGTTAAATAATGCGTTTAATTCAACTTCTGTCATATCTTTTCTCTCAATTAACTAATGCCTTATGTATTAATAAAGTGTTTTAAAAAAATAAAATTGCAAAACAAGTTAAAAAGTTTACAAAACTTAATAAAAAGATTTTATTTAAATTACACCAATAAACTTATTATTTTTATAGCACAAAATGATTAATTGTAGTAGAATTATTTTATGCTAGATAAAAATGTAAACTATGAAATTCTTTCTTTTGCAATTGGAGATACAAAAGCGGGAACAAAAATGGGAAAAATGCAATTAAAGAATCTTAATAATTCTTCTGTTTTAAATTGCGTTTTGTGGGAAGAAACCTTAAATCGAATTGATGATATTCAAACCCGCACAGGAAATATCATCAAAATAATAACTGCAAGCTATAATGAAAAATACAACAACTGTCTTTTAAATAATTTTGAAGTAATTGAACAGGCAGTTCTGGGCATAAACGAAGAAAAGCGGGAAGAATGTTTCAATAAAATCATTGATGTTGTTAATGATTTTAAAAATGAAAAATTAAAAGCTTTTGTATTAAATATTTTAAACGAAAACAAAGAAAAAATTAAAACAACTCCTGCAGCAAAACAAATGCATCATAATTACATCGGAGGACTCGTTGTTCATACTTTGGAATGTGTTGAAATAGCACAAACTCTGCTTCCAAAGTTAAAAAAACATTTAAATAAAGACGAGGTTCTTGCCGCGGCGATTTTACATGACATTGGAAAAATTTAT
>CAPYQR010000046.1:1850-10191 GCA_948742005.1 uncultured bacterium | reverse complement strand
TCATCAAAATACATTTCGCAATATGCTGCATCTGAAATTAAAACTATTCCCAGTTTGTTGCAAAAATCAACGCATTTTTGCAGATATTCAAATGTACAGGTGCAACCCAGCGGGTTGTTCGGGTAATTAATAATCAATGCTTTGATTTTTTTGGGGTCATTGCCCTCTTTTAAATATTTTTCATAAATTTCATCCAAATCAGGCATGAAATTATTTTCTTCATTTAAATCAATGCAATAAGCCCTTGCTCCTGATGCTTTAATCATCTGCGTGTAAGAAGCGTAGCTCGGGGAGGGGATTAAAATGACATCTTGTTCTTTTTCTTCATCTTTATAATTAACAAGTGCGCGGATTAAATTTGCGATACCTTCTTTTGAACCGATTAGGGATAAAATTTCGTTATTTTCGTTTAATTCAACGTTAAATCTTTTTTTCATTCTGAATTTAACGGCTTGTAAAAAATCTTTTTCGCCTTTCGGAGTTGAATAAGTATGAAGCGGGTCGATATCTATATATTCTTTTATTTTTTCTTTAACAAATTCAGGAACTGCTTCAACGGGTGCTCCCATTGAAAGGGCAATCGGCGCTCTGTTTTTTTCTTTGAGCGCAGGGGTTAATTCCAGTTGTTTTGCTTTAATTACAAACATGATGTAATTCGACATGTTTTTGATTTTGTTGTTAAATAATTCTTCGCTAATCATAAATTCCCTCAAAATAGTTTTCAATGCTTTTGAAATACTTTTTTATAATACTACTACATTAAAATTTAGTAAAATATTTTTACTTTTTTTCCAAATAACTTTAAAAAAACTTAAAATTAGGGTATAATATATAAGCGTACAAAATCTGCGCTAGAAACGGAGAAAAACCATGTATATTCACGTTAACGGACGTAACATTGAAATTACGGATGCTATTAAAGCTTACGTCAAAGAAAAAGCGGGCAAAGTAGCAGCCCACTATGAACAAATTGATTCAATCGAAGCAGTTTTATCAGTAATCAAAAACCCCTCCGTATCTGAATCGCACATAGCAGAAGTCCTTTGTAAAATCGGCGGTGAAACAATCCGCGTTGAAGAAAAAGCAGAAAGCATGTACGCTTCAATTGACCTTGTTTGTGACAAATTAGACAGACAAGTAAGAAAATTCAAAGAAAAAGGTTTGTCAAAATCCAAAGGCGGAGTTGAATCAATCCGCACAACTTCAGCAAATGAAATAGAAGAAGAAGCTGAATAATAAAATAATTTATTTGAAAAAAATTTAAAATCCCATAAAGACTTAAGATAAAAAGTTTTTATGGGATTTTTTAAAAATCAAATTTTTTACAAAAATTTACAAAACATGGAAATCATGACCCCGTCATGATTTCAGGGGTCTGAAAGCTTTTAAAATCAACCCTTTTTCTTGTCTTACCCCTTGAAAAAGCTTGAAAATATGTTATCTTGAAGATGTGATGGTGTTAAAACGTTTATAGAAAGGAATTAAAATGAACCAAAACAACCAAAATTATCTTAAAGGCAGTGTGCAAAAGAATGATTATCGTGAAAGTTCTCCTGCTGAAATTTTGTATCGTGACGAAGCAATACAAAAAGAAATCAAAGCTCAACAGCAAAAAAGAAAAAATGAGCTTCTTAAAATCCTTGGACCTAACGCAACCCAGGGCGACATTTTGTATGGAACTGAAGAATCATTAAAAAAAAGAGCACAAGAACTCAAATTGCTGCCTTTTTCTAAAGACAAAGACAAACACGAAACCCTAAGGCAATTATCCGTTTATTGCTATGATAACGGACGACAGGAATTACCAAAAGGTTACAGAAGATTAGAACATCTTTCGGGTAAAAATAACGGCTTCGATGCGGTTACTGTTGCTAATGATGATAAAAAAGAAGCGGTTATTGCTTATCGGGGGATGGAACCACTCGCAGAAGTGCCTTCGGCTTTGAGGGCAGGAGCAGCAAACTATACTTCCCAACAAAAAGATGCCCAAGCAGCATATGACAAAATCAAGCAAGACCCAAAATATAAAGATTATGATATTTACACAACGGGGCAATCGCTGGGTGGATATCTGGCACAATATGTTGCAGGAAAAAATGACCTTAAATCTGCTACATTTAATACTCATAAAGGTACAAAAAATGCTTTGGATAAAGAAGCAAATAAAAATTTCCAAAATTTTGAAATTTACCCTGAAAATATTGTAAATTATAGAAACAAAGAAGACCGTTTGACAAAAAAAAGTCATAACAATGCCATCGGGTTGTCCCTAGAAACAGATGCAAAAATCAACAGAAAAGCCGGAATTTTTGAGAAATATCACATCGCCGAAAACATGGGCAGTCTTGAAAACGCAAGATTAAAAAATGAAAATTATTCTACCCATACAAACGCAAAAGGCAAACCAAATGACAGAATAAATGCCAAAATCAAAAATTTCATTCATGATAAATTGAACCGCAAGCAAAATTCAGATTGGTAATTACAAGAGCAATCTTGTTACAAATCAAATAATTAAACAAACAACAAATTGATACAATAATTGCCAAAACTAGTTTTTGTTAACGAGCAATTAAACCATAAATAATTAATAAATCAAACACTATATTGTCAAATATTAAATAGCCAAACAAGAGTAAACCCAAACACAAACAAATAATTAAACCAAACAATAAAGAAACCCAAAATACAGATAACCCTGTAAACCCAACTTTTAATCACAGGGTTATCTTTCATTACCCTATTTTTCTTCCTCTGAATCACAAAAGCAATGTGACAGATTATATACACTATGACATTAAGACACAAAGCCCAGAGTATGTAAAAAACAAAAACAAGCCCGCCTGTCCCCGTATAGTTAGCCATAGCAATCCATAACCAAATCCACCAGCATACCCCGACAAAATTATACAAATTCAAAGCCAAAAAAGCCCGTTTGTTATACAACTCATTCCAAAGAAAATTAGAAATTTTTTTAATTTTGTTCATAAACTTTATTCTATCACAATCAAAGATCTTGAGCAATTTAAATACTATAAATATGTAAATTATTTATACAAGAAGATAAAAATATCGTTAATTATAGAAAGAAAATGTTTGATATTTTGTTAATGACAAATTAAACCGCAAACAAGATTAAATTAAAAAAATTAAAATAAGATATTATATAGCCAAGGAAGAATAACAAATAAGCCAACCAAATAATTAAACCAAACAATAAAGAAACCCAATATACAGATAACCCTGTAAACCCAACTTTTAATCACAGTGTTATCTTTCATTACCCTATTTTTCTTCCTCTGAATAACAAAAGCAACATGGCAGATTATATATACTATGACATTAAGGTATAAAGTCCAGAGCCAAAGAAAAAAGTATGCCTCACCACCTGAACCGGTATGATTCATGAAAGAAATTTCTAACCAAACAAACCAACACGCCCCAATAAAATTATACAAATTTAAAGCAACAAACGCCCGTTTATTGTATAACTCATTCCAAAGAAAATTAGAAATTTTTTTAATTTTGCCCATAAATTTATCCTATCATAATTAAAAATTCAAAACGATACAATAAATGTCAAAATTAAAACTTTATTAATGGGAAAATAAACCATAAACAATTAAACCGTAAAGAGAATTAAGAATATCAGGCAAGCAAATGGGGATTATATATAGCCCAACCAAATAATTAAACCAAACAACAATCAAACCCAATATACAGATAACCCTGTAAACCCAACTTTTAATCACAGGGTTATCTTTCATTACCCTATTTTTCTTCCTCTGAATCACAAAAGCAATGTGACAGATTATATACACTATGACATTAAGACACAAAGCCCAGAGTATGTAAAAAACAAAAACAAGCCCGCCTGTCCCCGTATAGTTAGCCATAGCAATCCATAACCAAATCCACCAGCATACCCCGACAAAATTATACAAATTCAAAGCCAAAAAAGCCCGTTTGTTATACAACTCATTCCAAAGAAAATTAGAAACTTTTTTAATTTTATTCATAAATTCATTCTACTATAATTAAAAATTTTAAACAATGTAAAATGCTAGATTTTTCCTATATTTTTCTTTATTTTCGGCATTAAAAACGCAAAAATTATACTGCTTAAAAAAGAAACGGCGCAAAGTGTTGAAAATAGTGAAAAATTGCTGATTGAGCCATACTTTCCGCCCCAAAAACCTGCTAGTGTATTTCCGAAAAAGCTTGTTAAAAACCAAAATCCCATTAGCAAAGAAAGGAATTTTTCAGGTGCAAGCTTTGAAACAAGCGACAAGCCGATTGGAGAAATGCAAAGTTCTGCGGTTGTTGCAACAAAATAAAATCCGACAAGCCAGAGGCTTGAAACTGTTGAGTTGTTTGAAAAATAGCCCGCAAAAGCTATTAATAAAAACGAAAAACTTATTAAAACCAGCGCAAAAAAGAATTTATCAACAGAGGTTATTTTTGAATTTTTATTTTTTAAATAAATCCAAAACCAAGAGCTTAAAGGTGCTAAAATCATTATAAATAAAGGATTTAAAGATTGAAACCATCCTGCGGGAATTTCGTGGTTGAAAATTGTTCTTTTTGTTGAATATTGAGCAAACAATGTCAGAGAGCTTCCTGCCTGTTCAAAACAAGTCCAGAAAACTATCGTAAAAAACATCAAAATAAAAAGTGTTTTGATTCTTTTAATCTGTCTTTTGGTTAATTTGGAATCGGGAATTTCGGCGTTATTTGTTTTGTTTGCGGGGTTTATGCCGTAGTTATTTAAGAGTTTGTTTTCAAAAGATTTATAAATTATAAAACCGATTAAAATTCCAATCCCGCTTGCTAAAAAACCATAATTATAGCCGTATTTAAGCGCTAAAGAAGCGCAAATTAAAGGTGAAAAGAACGCGCCCAGATTAATCCCCAGATAAAAAACAGTATATGCGCTGTCTTTTTTATCGTCTTGATTTTTATATATTAAACCGAGTAAAGAGCTGATATTTGGCTTAAAAAAGCCGTTTGCGGTTATCAAAATAAGTAATGATAAAAAGAAAAACGGTTTTAGAGAATTTAAGTCAAAATAATGTCCCAGTTTGAAATCTAAATGCGAGCTGAAAAAAAGCAGAAACATCCCCGCGCACATCAGCCCTGCACCCAGAGAAATTGCTTTTCTCTGTCCTAAATATTTATCTGCTAAATATCCTCCTAAAATCGGGGTTAAATAAACCAGTCCTGTGTAAAAGCCATAGATATTTCCTGCTTTTTGTGTTGAAAATAAAAGATTTTCAACCATATATAAAATAAGCAGAGCTCTCATGCCGTAGTATGAAAATCTTTCCCACATTTCAAGAAAGAAAAGCAAAAATAAGCCTTTCGGGTGATTTTGATTAAGTGAGGATAGAATATTTTTCATAAATAAATTTTAGCGCAAAATTAATCCTGCGGGTTGAAAAATTCTAATATTTTTTCAGCAATTAATATTGCACAGTTTTGATTCTGTCCTGTGATGATATTTCTTGATATTTCAACATGTTCTGAAAACGGTTTTTGCGCAATGTAGTTTGCGCCGAGTTTTTTCGCTTCATCTTCAATTGAAAAAGGAACAAGTTCGCTTAATTTGCCTATTTTTTCTTCTTCGTTTGTAAATGATGTTATATTTCTGTTTTTTATGATTGATTGGCTGAATCCGTCTTCATTTTGTCTTGCGTTTAAAAGTGCACAAACCCCATGGCAGATTGCTGCGATTAGTTTTCCCTTGTTGAAAAAATATTCAACAATTTCTTTGATTTTTTTATTTTCAGCAATATCAAATAACGGGCCATGTCCTCCCGGGAAATAGATTCCATCGAACTTTTCGTAATCAACATCATAAATTCTTTTTGTATTTCTTAAAATTTTAATACATTTATCCCACTCAAGAGGATTTGAACAAGACATGGAATTTTCATCCACGGGTGAAATTCCGCCTTGGATGCTTGCTGTTTCCATATCGATATTTGATTTTTCAAAGATTAAATAAGGAATTGCAAATTCTTCCAAATAAACCCCTGTGTTTTTGATTTTATTTTCAGGATTTTCATTGCCTGAATAATTTGTTGTAATGATTAATAGTTTTTTGTTCATAATCTCCCCTTTTTAAGACATTTTAATAAAAGCTTTTGAATTTTTCATCAGCTTTTGTTTTAGTTTGTCGGGGGAATGTTTATTTTCTTCCTTTGATAAATTTTTTAAAATCGGCACTTGAATTTTTAATAATTTTCATTGATTGATTGAAAATACCCGCTAAAAATTTTTTTTCATCGTAAATTTCAGGTTTTTGCGCGGCTTTTTGTACGGATTGCTGACAAGAATTTAAAAGTCTTTCAAAACCCCCAGTAATTTTTTCTCGTTTTTGTCTGTGCTTTTGTCTGAAAGTTCATTTATTATACCTTTAAAAATATTTATGCCAATATCAAAACCTTCCAGTTCTTCTTTTGCTGTGGGATCTTTTTTGATTAATTCAAATAATTTATCAACCTCTAATTCTTTATATTGTTTTTCTTTTCCTTCTTGCAGTGCGGATGAATATACCAATTTTTTATATCTGTTATTTCTTCTTGAGTTATATCTTTAAAATCAGAGTCTTTACATTTTTGAAGAAAACATTTATAACTTTTGGCAAATGCTTTTTGAGAATCCGTTAAACTGTCATCTTGCAAAGATTCATCCATGGAAGATAACATTTTTGAATAGATATTTTTGGAAAAAACATCTAACTTTTTATCTATTTCTTTATATAATTTTTCGCTTAAGGTATTTCTGTTAAAATCCCGCTAAAAGAAATAATATCGCTTTTTGTTGACAAATTTGCGCGAGGATGGTTATTGGGCTTTATATTTCGAATATAAGAATAATTTTGAATGTTGTTAATTTTCATGAATTTTTAAGAACCTTTCTTGGAATTTACAATAATATAAAAACAAAAAATTAATATTTTTGCCTTTTTTGAAAAAAAATCGATGCTGACAAATTTTATTGCTTTTAAAAATCCTTTATGTTATTTTTTTGCCATGTTTAAGAAAAGATTATTAGTCGGATTGTTTTTAGTTTATTTGTTTTCTCCTGTTTTAGGACAAAATATTTCGGAGCGGAAAGATGATGTTGTTCAAAATAACAAAGCGCAAAACGGAATTGAAAACAGAATTGAAAAGACAGCTTTGGATAACGAAACGGTTAAAATTGAAACGCCGAGGCCGATAACCGCAAACGATAGAATCACAAGAGAAATCAAAAATGCAATTAGTGAAATCTATGGTTCAGATGAAGCTTTGGAAATTTATAACAATGTTATAAAATTAGCTGAAAAAGGGGTGATAAACCGCAGCGAAGAGCTTAAAAAACAAGATTTGGAGCGAGGGGCGGATTGGTACAAAAATGAAATAATTTATATGTTTTATGTTGACCAATTCGGCGTTGTTCGTGACGATAAGAAAAATACTTTTAAAGACACGGCTTTGATGCTTGATTATCTTCAGGATTTAGGTGTTACAACGCTTTATATGCTTCCTTTTGCAGACAGCCCGATGGAAGATGCGGGGTTTGACGTTAAAAATCCGAAAAATATCAGGGCGGATTTAGGCGGAAGCAAGGAGTTTTTGAATTTTGTAAAAGAAGCAAAAAAAAGAGGCTTTAAAATCAAAGCTGACCTTGTTTTGAATCATTTTTCAGATGAACATGAATGGTTTAAAAAGCTTGAGGCTGGAGATGAATCGGCGCTTGAATATTTTGTTTATAAGGAAAAAATGCCTGAATATAGAAAATATCAGGATGAAAAACTTGGAACGGTTGTTGAGTATCAGGAAGAAAGCGGGAAAATTTCCAAAAGAAGATTGATTTTCCCTGAAAATACGGAAAATAATTACCGAAAAGTTACGGTTAACAATAAAGATTATTATTTATATCATACTTTTTATCCTTTTCAATTGGATATAAACTGGCAAAATCCAGATGTTTTGTATTATGTTTTGGAAACAATTACATATTGGGCAAATTTGGGCATTGATATTTTCAGGATGGATGCAATTCCTTATTTATCAAAAGATGAGGGAACAAATGCTGAAAATCAGCCTAAGACGCATCAAATCATTAAACTTTTAAGCAACTATATCCAATTAAGCGCCCCTTCAAGCGTTATTCAAGTTGAGGCTTGTCAAGCGCCAAAGGATATTTTGCAATATTTTGGCAAAGAAAGAGAAGTTAAATTAAAAATTCAAAATAATAAAGAAACTGAGCAAAATAAAACTGATTCTATAGATAAAACAATAAAAAGAACAGATGAAGCACAAATTGCACTCATATAAGGAAAATGATAAGC
>CAPYQR010000046.1:0-1840 GCA_948742005.1 uncultured bacterium | reverse complement strand
TGAAGCACAAATTGCTTATCATTTTCCTTATATGAGTGCAATTTGGGCAAGTTTGGTTGCGCAGGATAAAAAATATTTTATTGAAACTTATAAATCAACGCCTGAAATTCCTAAAACTTCTGCATGGGGGATATTTTTAAGGGTTCATGATGAATTGACTCTTGAAATGGTCAGCCCCGAGGTTAGAGAACTTATATTTAACAGTTTAAAAGATAAAGGCGCGGGCTTTAGGAATGGTTTTGGTGTCAGCGGCAGAATGGCGAATTTTTTGGATAAAAATCCAAACAGAATTGAGGAGGCTTTTTCAATTCTTCTTTCTCTGCCAGGGATTCCGATAATTTATTACGGCGATGAAGTCGGGGTTTCGAATAATTTTGAAAATGCGAAAAAATCAGCTCAATTAAGAGAAAGAAAAGCAAAAAACAGAAAGACAATCGTAGATTTATTATCAACTTTTGACTCTAGAGATATTCACCGTGGCGAAGTTGCGCAAAAGCTTTTTTACGGTTCATCAAAAGGGTATTATGCTTTTAATTCCAAGGTTTATAAAAGAATTAAGAATTTGATTAATTTGAGAAAATCCCTGCCTGTTATGGCGGATGGAGATTTCACGATTTTAAAGACAAAATCAAAAGCTAACTTTTCTTATATTCGCAAAAATTCAAAACAGCAAATTCTTGTAATTAATAATCTGTCAAGTGAGAAATTAATTGCAGAGGTTACTTTGCCTGTAAATATAATTTTGAAGAATAATGGACGTATAACTAGTCTTAAAAATTTAGTTAATAATGATAATATAAAAGTTAATATTTCGCTTCAAAATAAAACAATGCATTTAAGATTAGCGCCTTATCAAACCTTGTGGCTTGAATTGTAAAAATTAAAAGAATGGGATTTATATGGAAAAAATTGAAAAATCAGAAAAGAAAAAAAGTTTTTTAAATTATATTAATGTTTTTCGAGGTTTGGCAATTTTATTAATCATAATGGGTCATACTATGCAGTTTGCGCCATCAAACAGTTTGATTCATATTATAAATTGTGAAATTATTTGTGGCGGAACGGCATTGTTTATCTTTATTTCGGGATTTTTATTTGAACATTTATCAAAAAAATTTGAATATAAAAATTATTTATCAAAAAAATGGACAAATGTAATCCTGCCTTATTTAATTACTTCGATTCCGGGGTTGTTATTTTGTTTTTTGATGCCTGTCCAATATAAAAATCCTTTTGATGGGTTGAATTATTTCATTCAAACACCCCTGCTTTTATCAATCGGCAGAGTTCATAATGTTCCCAGTTGGTTTATTTTGATGATTATAATTTTCTTTATTTTTTCAAGTTTGTTATTAAAGCTTGAAGAGAAAAATATTTTATTTAAATTTTTACCGCTATTATTTTTATTAACGATTTTTATTCCGCGACCGAGTGCTGAATTTCAAGATACAATCGGACTTGATTATTTTGCAAAATATTTGATTTATGTAAAATATATTTTATTTAACTTTATCCATTTTGCTTCTTTGTATGTATTTGGGATGTTTTGTTCTAAAAATAAAGATACAATCATTGATAAATTTTACGATAGAAGATTTTTGCTCTGGGTTTTGATGATTGTATTGAGTGTTTTAGATATATTTTTGCAATATAAATACAGCTATTCAAATTTTACCCTTTCAAAAACAATTTTAACAATGCTTGTGCTCGGGTATTTGAAACATTATGATAATTTTTTTGTTTCCCATGATAAATTAAACAAAACCCTTGATTTAATTGCAAAATATAGTTTTGGCTTGTTTTTTGTGCATTGGTATTTGTTTTTTATCTATAATCAAAT
>CAPYQR010000045.1 GCA_948742005.1 uncultured bacterium | reverse complement strand
CTTTCCGCCTACTACATAATCCATGTAAGGTTTAAGCGCAAACGCTGTAACGCCGTCTAAAAGCCCCAGAGGAATTGCAATTGCAAAGCCTAAAAAGATTCTAAATAAATAAGGTTTAATATAAGGAAAAATCCTTGATAAAAGCCATTTGTATTTAAACGAATTCTTAGCCGTTGTACATTCGAGTTTCATAATTCTCCTCAAAAAAATTTGCTCTTAATTATATTTTTGCATAAAAGAAAAAATTACGGTATTAAATAATTTAATTTTCTTTAATTTTCCTTTTTCTTTTTCATATCTTAATATTTCAAAAATATAAGGAACACCGATTCTTTTTGAGCAGATTCCTGTTTCATCCATCAAAATCCTGTTTTTTTGTGCTTTTTTATACATAATATCAACCAAAACACAATAATCATCAAGTACTGTTGGTTCTTTTTCATTTGTTAAGTCTTTAACTTTGTGTTTTTCAGGGGCAATTTTTAAAATCTCATCAAGTTTCTTTTTATAGGCTGTATTTGAATATTCCTCATTAAAAATCCTTGTTTCTTCCCGCAATAATTCATCACGATAATTTGAGTCATACAAAACTTTTAATATTTTTTCGCTAAATTCCTCCTCATCCCTGCAATAACCTTGTGTTTTAAAAACAAAATCCAATTGCCCGAAACCATTATCCAAAGATAAAAAAGGAATTTTATGCGTTATTGAATCAATTCCAACCGTAAACCCATGCATTGGATAAGAATCAATCACAACATCACTTGCTGATAAATATAATTGATATTCTTTTTCATAATCCAAATTCCCGAGAAAAACAATCCTCTTTAGATGTTCTTTATTCAACCCTTGTAAAAAAGGATTTGATTTTTTAACACCGATTGCAAAAAACAAAAGATTTTTATCTTTTTCAAACAATTTTTCCAAACTTTTTTTATATGAA
This sequence comes from uncultured bacterium, assembly GCA_948742005.1. GTDB lineage: Bacteria > Cyanobacteriota > Vampirovibrionia > Gastranaerophilales > Gastranaerophilaceae > RUG14156. Next base: position 9,317 of record CAPYQR010000045.1, on the reverse strand, counting down.
ATTTTACCAAAAGGAAAATATTTAAAATCACTCCCGATTGTTAAAACAATTTTTTTATCAAGCGGAATATCGAGTTTTTCCCTTGCTTCTTCTTTTGAATATTCTATTTTTTTATCATCATAAGGAATCCCTAAGAAAAAAGGATTTTTAATTAAACGCTTTGAGGGTGTTATGCTTGAACCTCCCTGAATATCCGCGGTAATGTCCGCTATACTTTTTCCTATCCAGAACATATGATCAGCATGGTTAAATAAAATAACAGGTCGCGTGAATTTTTCGCTCCCAAAAGCAATTGTTGCAACGGGGTCATCCATATGCGTATGCAAAACAATAAATTCATATTCAAGCGCTAATTTTCTTAATTTTAAAGCTTTTTCAATTTGATTATCATCAAGATTAAAAATAAAAAGCTCGCCGTTTTTATTTTTAATATTTTCCTTTAATAATTCGGGAATTTCTCTTGAAACCTGCTTCAATAAAACAACGCTGTGTTTTTGATTAGAATCAGCCCGCTTAATCCACCCTTCAACAACCCGTGTGTGACCGCCTGAATTATAACAGGTTGTCATAACATGCAAAACGGAATTGGGTATGAAATTAATATTATAATTTTTTAAATCATATTTTTTAGCTAAATCAGTATAAAATTTTTCCAATTCGGCACAATAAAAATATCCACAGCCGTTAAAGGCTGCGTAAGAAAGCGCGTTTTGAGCAAAACAAATTTTTTTGTTTTCATCTTTTTCTTTTTTGAATTTTAAAATTTTTTTTTCAAATTCAAACTTTTTCTTTTTTAATTTCGGATAATAGAAATCATATTTTCCCATTCCCCCCCCTTAAAACTTTCTTTTGTTTCGCCCGTCAAAATTTATTGACAACTTCAACTACTTTTTCAACTTCAAAATCCGTCATAACCGGAGAAATCGGAATACTTATTATTGTTTTATGAATTTCTTCCGATATCGGATAACTCAATTTATTCCATTCCCTGTATGCTTCTTGCTTGTGAGGCGGGGTTGGATAATGAATGAGCGTTTGAATATCGTTTTTTAATAAATATTGTTGAAATTCATCACGATTTTTAATTCTGAGCGCAAAAACATGCCAGACATGGGCATTTTCATCATAAGTTTGAGGTAAAATTATTTTTTTATTTTTAATATTATCGCGGTAATATTTTGAAATTTCACGACGTTTTTTATTATCTGAATCTAAATATTTCAACTTAACATCCAATACGGCTGCTTGAATTTCATCAAGTCTTGAATTTACGCCTTTATATAAATTACAATATTTTTTATGACTGCCATAATTTGCAATTGCCCTTATTTTTTGCGCTAATTCATCATCGTTTGTCGTAACACAGCCCCCATCGCCCAAACAGCCCAGATTTTTCCCCGGGTAAAAAGAAAACCCCGAAGCATCGCCCAGATTTCCCGTTCTTTTACCTTGATAAACCGCACCATGTGCTTGTGCTGAATCTTCAATAACTTTTAAATTATATTTTTCAGCCAATGACCAAATTTTCTCCATTTGAACAGCTTGTCCGTACAAATGTACAACCATTATAGCTTTTGTTTTTGGTGTAATTTTTTCTTCAATTAAATCAGGATTAATATTATATGCATCTAAAGACGGCTCAATTAAAACAGGCACACAGCCATTTTGCGAAATTGCAAGGATTGAAGCGATATATGTATTAGATGGAACTAAAATTTCATCCCCCGCACCAAAACCATATCCTTTAATAATAAGATTCAGCGCATCCAACCCATTAGCGCACCCGATACAATTTCTAACCCCGCAAAACTTCGCAAAATTTTCTTCAAAAGTTTTATCCTCTTCCCCAAGCAAATACCACCCTGAATCGAGAACTTTTTTAATCCTTGAATCAATTTCGCTTCTATAACGTTCGTTTATTTTGTGCAGGTCTAAAAATTTAATCATTCTCTTAATATCCTTTTTATTCATTTTTTAATAATTTTTTTATAACACATAAGGCATATTCAATATTTTCAATACTTTCAATCCCTATTGCAAACCTTATATATTTAGAAACACTCTCACCGTAAGCACTTCCGCTTACCGTTGCTATATTATATTTTAACAACAAATTATACACAAATTCTTCCGTTGTGCCTTTAAAAGCTGAAACATCAATCATAAAATAAAACGAAGCCGTTCCTTTTAGATATTTTAATTCTAATTTATTTAATATATCTTCAACCGACTTTCTTTTTACAATAGAGTTTCTTGCCTGTATTCGAGCATTTTTTGCAATCTCATCAAAATGTCTTGTTATATAATCCTGCAGAGGTGTTGCAGCACAGGTAATAATATGCTGGTTGATTTTAAGCAATTGTGCAATTATTTCTTTATGTGCAATTGCATAACCTATTCTCCATCCCGGAATGCCAAAATTTTTAGATAAAGAATTTACAACCAGACAATTTTCCTTGTCTTTATCTATTGCAGCAAAGGACACAAATTTATCTTCATCTGATACAAAATCACTATATGCTTCATCAGACAACACAAATAAATTATATTTTTTCGCTGTTTTCAATAAAAACTCTAATTCATCTTTTGAATATAAAAAGCCTGAAGGATTATTTGGATTATTAATTATTATCGCTTTGGTTTCAGGTGTAATATATTCTTCCCACTGGTAAACAGACACCTGACAAGGAATTGAAACAGGTTTTGCGCCCGCAAGCTTTATTTGTTCTCCATATGACAGCCAATATGGCTCAGGGAGCAATACTTCCTCATTGTAATTAAGTATAGTCTTTAACAACATAAAAATAATAGGCTTTGAACCGCAGCTGATTAAAATTTCGTTTTCATAATTCAGTAAAACGTTATAATAATTTTTATATAAAGATGAAATTTTTTTCCTTAAGGGAAGCAATCCTTGGGAATTTGAATAATGATAATTTTTTTTAAATTCATCATCAGATATTTCAAAATTCGGTAAATCAAAATACAATTCACCCAAAGAAAAATTATAAATTTTTTCACCTTTTTCTTTTTTATCTGTGATTATCTGGTTTATATTAATAGAAAGAGATTCAGGGATGTTTTTTATTGTTTCATTCAACAAGGGCAGCATTCATTTTCTCCAATTTTTTAAAATATTTTTTTTGTATTTTTCTGGTTCTATAAGTGCTTTTTATGAGCCCTTTTTGATTAGAATTTATCAATTTAACATCAGCAAAATCTTCTATAATTTTTAAAAGATGAATGTATCTGTGTTTTTGGTTAATAATTTTCTGACATTCTTTAACAATATCTTTTCTTTCCAAGTCATTTTTTAAATAGTAGGCGCACATTTCTTTTAATTCTTTATCGGAATTGTACACAGGTACAACTTCAAACATATTCGACAAATCAGATGTGGGATTAGACAAAAGCAAAGAATTAGAAGCCAAAATATCGCAAACTCTCCAGGAAAACCCGGTTTTAGCTTGATAATGAGGTAAATTTAAAGAAATTTTAGAAGTATTATATATGAATTCATTTTCCTTAATTGTTGAAACGGAATCAAAATGACATTTCAAAAAAAGCCTATAATTATAATCAAAACAAGTCAAATTGGAAAAATGCGTATAAATATGCAAATCATAATCCAACAAAGCATTTAACAACATATTTCTTTCATAATTAGTAAAAGCCAGACACAAAGACCTCTCCAGCTGCTCTTTGCTGCATTTTCCATCCTTTAAAAATATCTCGTCATAAGAAGAAGTTATAATTCCTTTTTCAATATATTCATTTATTAATTTTTTGAAAGAATTTTCTTTTAGCAGTAAATTATTTTTATTTTTAAATAAAGCGCGTGAAAAATGAGAAAAAGCAGGGGCATTAAAATTTCCAACAAAACTTATTTCCTTATCCTGCAGCAAATCAAAAGCTTCCATGTCTGTTGTATATGGAATCAAGCATTGTTTTTCAAAAGGAATATCAAATTCGTTATTTAATTCTTTGGCAAAGTCATTATTAAAATATAAAACACTATATTTATCTTTATATTTTTTTATTAAATCTTTATTATTCCAAAAAATTGGAGTATCAGAGGCTATTATATAACAATCTGAATCTAAATTTTTCAAAAAACGTTCATCAAGCGCATTATTAAAAGCAAATATTATTTCAGGATTAAAATTCTTCACTTCTTCATAAGTAAAAAATTTTCGATACCAGTTTTTAAATTTACCACGTTTAACAATATCTGAAACAATATAGGGCATAACAATATTGCCATTTTTTGCCAGCGAATTAATAAACATATCAATATATGGTTCTAAAGAAACGGGGGAGAAATTCCTGAAAAAACCATCAGCACAAACCAGTATTCTTGTCATACACCCTCTTTTAAATATTTCTTCAAACAGATTGTATCAAACGTTGTCCATTTTTTTCTATCTATACACTCATACCAAATATCTTCCTGTTCTTCTATAAATTCAAGACGCTTATAAAAATCCTGATTAATCTTATCTTTAGGAATTACTACAACACCGGAATCATCACAAACAGCAATTGAATTTTTATATTGTTCCTGCCTTTGCTTGATTATCTCTTGATTCATATTCTCTTCAGGTTTTGCATTAACACATCCTATTGGAGTATATCCCATACACCATATCGGCCAATTTTCTTTCATAAGCCTTGGGATATCACGCAAATTTCCCATTACAACAATTGCAGAAGCTTGCTTGTATAATAAAATATATTTAGAAACTAAATCACCAAAAATTGCTTTACTTCCACAATCAAAGCACTCAACAATAACTATTTCACCCTTTTTTACGCTTTGTATTTGCTCATGCACATCCCAATTAGAACCCCTCCAGGCATATATCCAATGCACAGGTCCAACACAAAAATGCCCTCTGTTTATAGCCTTAACTTGCTCTATTGCCCCTGTTTTATACATTGCATCTGCTACTTCCGTTGCAGAAACTCTATTTTCTTTTAAATAATTAACAATTTCAATTATCACAATATCAACTCCTTTAATTCCAAAAAATTAGAATTTAGTAAATCAACAACGCCAAATTTTTTATAAAATTCATAAACATCCTTTTGTGAAAAAAAAGGATAATCCGAAGACAACAAAACTCTTTTATTAAAAACGCTTTTAAGTGCATATTTTATAGCTTGGTTAATATAATCAAGCCCGCTTTCTTTATCACCAAGTTTTCCAAGAATTGTATGAGTCAAAGAAAAATCAATCCAAACATTTTTTTGAAAATGGCAAATCTTTATAAAATCATTAATCAAATATCCGCCACAATGAGGAAAAATAAACATTAATTCAGGAAACTCTCTTGCAACTTTCCAATAATCATAAGGCGTCCAATATGGTTCGTTTAAAGTATCAATCATAACGCATTTAGGCTTGTTGATTTTTATTGAATTTATAATTTCTTCAGGCGAATATTTTTCCCTGCGGGGATGATATTTTAAATATTTATGATTAATTACATTTTTCAATTCAAAATCAGATACATAATAAAAAGATATGTAATTATCACAAGGATTGTGCAGGGCTAAAACTTCTTTATTGCACAAGGTATTATCAAAATACGGTTCATTTTCCAATCCAACCAAAAAACCGCCCGCTTCATTATTTTTTTTGTGGATATGACCATCAAAAAACACTGCAAACTCCCGACATAACATCCAACATCTCTTTTTCTTTTTGCTCAATATAAGCTGTGGTCATTATATTTTTCGGACCTTCTAAAATTTCAAAGCCGATTCTGGCGTTGTCATTATCAATTTTTTTAAAACCGGTATCAAATTTAATTTTATCTCTATCAAAATATCTGCTTTTTATTGATTTATCCAAAAAGTCCATCAGACTGCATTCTTCCTTGACTAAAAATCCATCAGGAAAATCATAGAAAAAATACATAGAAGAATTATCCGTTTGAACATGCAGTCCGTTTTCTACTTTTGCACCTTTTTGAACATTAATTATATCAAGCAAAAAATTTGAACCACTTACCGCATCAACAAGATCGGAAGCAATAAACCCGCTTGAACGAGCACCAATTTCAACAGGAACAATACTTCCGTCATTTTTAACAATAACTTCCAAATGCCCCAATGACGATGAAAAACCTAATGCCTTGTAACATTTAATTCCAAAATCAGCAATCTCGTTTTGCAATTCATCATTTATGGAATTATAATGCAATTTTATTGCAATTCTATTATTTTCAGTATTTTTTGTATGGCTTTTTTTTGAAATTCCGTAAACACATACATTTTGATAAGCATTATCAAATTGATGTTAAAGATTCAAAAGCAATAATTGAAGTTTTGAAAAAGAATAACGAGTTTGATGATGTTGAATTTGCATATTCTTCAATAGATATGGCTGTTGCATCGGTTGCTTCATTAAATCGTGCTTTTGGTTTAAAGACAATAACTGATGAAGCTTTAAAATATTCTTCATCTAAGTCAATGCAGGCTGAGTGCTGGTCGAGAGCCGGAATTTTAAATAAAATTTCAAAAAGATATGAAAATTTTGATAGTGAAATTGTTGATTTTAACAAAGAATTTAAAATAATAATAAAACCTGATAATTCCGCTTCTTCAAGAGGAATTACAATAATTCCTTTAAACAGTGATAAAGATTTCATAGAAAAATCATTCAAAAAGGCACAGAATGAAGCTACTAATCATTTGGTTGTTGTTGAAGAATTTGTCGAGGGTACGGAATATACTGTTGAATGAAATCGGAGAGTTAGCAAATTATGGAATCCGTAAAAGAAAAAACAAAAAATAATGAAAAAATATTTGTTACCCGCCCTCTGCTGCCGAAATTGGATAACTACATAAATCATCTTGAAGATATCTGGGAATCCAAATGGCTGACAAACATGGGTTCAAAGCATAACGAGCTTGAAAACCTTTTAAAACATGTTTTAAAGGTCAAAAACTGCTCGCTTTTCAACAACGGAACAATTGCGCTTTTAGTTGCCTTGAAAGCTCTTAATTTGCCGCAAGGAAGCGAAGTTATAACGACACCTTTTACTTTCGCCGCAACGCCTCATTGCATTTCCTGGAACGTGTTAAAACCTGTTTTTTGCGACATCGAACCAAAAACAATGACAATTGACCCGAAAAAAATCGAAAAATTAATAACCCCGAATACTTCCGCCATTTTAGGCGTTCATGTTTACGGATTTCCCTGCGATGTTGAAAATATCGATAAAATCGCCAAAAAACACAATTTAAAAGTAATTTACGATGCTGCGCACGCTTTTTCAACAGAGATAGACGGAATCGGCATCGGGAATTTCGGCGATATTTCAATGTTTTCTTTCCATTCAACAAAATTATTCAACACAATTGAAGGCGGATGTTTAACTTACAACAACGATGATTTAATCAAAAAAATCTATAATTTAAGAAACTTCGGAATACAAAGCGAAGAACTTGTTGAAGAAATCGGAATCAACGGGAAATTAAACGAATTTCAGGCGGCAATGGGGCTTGAAAACCTTAAAATTTTCAAACAAGAACAAGAAAAAAGAAAAGTAGTTAAAACTTTTTATGATGAAAATTTAGCAGATATCAAAGGGGTAAGAATTCCCAAAATGAGCGAAAACGCAACAAATTCTTATCAATATTATCCGATTGTAATTGAGGATGATTATCCGATTTCAAGAAATGAATTATATGAAAAATTCAAAAAAATCAATATTTTAACAAGAAAATATTTTTACCCCGCCTGCAGCGACTATGAATGCTACAAAAACGATTTGAGTGTGAAATTAGCAGATTTATCGGTTGTAAATAAATTAAAAAATCAGGTTTTATGTCTGCCTTATTACGGCAATTTGAAAAAAGAAGCCTTGGAAACAATTTGCGGGGTTGTGAAAAATTGCCGATGAAAAATTTATTTTCAATTGAAAAATCCGACATGCGAACAAAATATAATTTTTTTGGAATAAAACTTTCAACTTTTTCCAAAAAAGAATCCCGCGCTTCAAAAATAATTCAAGATTCGCTTGATTTAAACAAATTAAAAAATGCCAAAAAATTAATAATTTTCCTGACTCCCGCAAAAGACAAAATTAACGGCGGAATCATGTCTATTTTTTCACTTTGCGAATTTTCAAGGCAACTAAACCCTGATTCTTATTGTTTTATTTCAACGCCCCCAGGGGATTTGACTTATGTTATTAATGACAAATTTTTAAACAATGAAAAAATTCTGCGTTTTGAACAAATTATTAAAAATTCTAAAAACGCACAGGAAATTATTTTGCACATTCCTGAATTTTTGAGTGCGGATTTTTATAAAACTTTAAACAAAAAAGAAAAAATTTTCTTAAAATCAAAAAACCTGCAAATTAATATTTTAAATCAAAATATTAATTTAATGCCCGAACCTGACAAATTAAAAGACTTATTCAATTTAACAAATAATGTAACCCAGACAATCGCACACAACAGATACGCAACACAAGATATTTGCAACAAATACCAAATCCCGACACATCTTTTTTCTGTACATCTTGATTTAAGCAAATATAAATCTTATTCTTTTGAACAAAAAGAAAAAATAATCGCCCTCTCGCCCGACAACAACGAATATCGCGAAAAAGTTATTGAAAAACTAAAAAAAGATTTGCCTGAATTTAAATTAATTACAATTAAGGATTTGACTTTCAATCAATACATGGACTTAATTTCAAAAGCATTTTTCACAATCACGTTTGGCGAGGGGATGGATGGGTATTTTACACAGCCGTATTACGTCAACAGTATTGGCTTTGCCGTTTATAATAACAAATTTTTCCCCGATGCAGCTTGGAAAAATTTAAAAGGCATTTATGAATCTTATGAAGATGCCTTAGAACATATTACTCCTAACATCAAAGAATATATTTCCGATAAAAAAACTTTTTCATCAATCATTAATGACTTTTTAAATAAACACAAAAATCTATACAATTTTTCTTCCTATGAAAAAAATTTAAAAAATTTCTACAAAAAACAATATAATTTTTATCCGCAAAAGGTATTTTAATATGTTTAATTCAGCAAAAGAAAAGCCTGTTATAATTTTTGGAAACGGCTCTATGGCGAGGGTTTTATATTCTTATATGAAAGAAAAATATAATATTGCAGCCTTTTGCGTTGATAAACAATTTATAAATTCTAACACTTTTTGCTCAAAGCCCCTGGTTGCTTTTGAAGATATAGAACATTTCTATAAACCTGATGATTTTTCCATGATGACCACCATAAGTCCCCTCAGTCAAATCAGGAGCGGCAGTTATATCGTAAAT
>CAPYQR010000044.1 GCA_948742005.1 uncultured bacterium | reverse complement strand
GCTTTAAATTTTTGATTTTTTCCAATCCGCTCTTGCCGTCATAAGCTTTTTCAATATATTTATAACCGTTACTTTTAAGTGTCATTTCAATAAGGTTTGAAATATCTTTTTCATCATCAATTATTAAAATTTTTGAATTAAGCATTTAAATCCCCCTAAAATTCAATTAAAAAAAAGAATTGTTAGTTTTTTGTTAGGAAAAATTAACCGTTTATTAATATTTTCTTTTAATAATTTATTTAAGAAAGGTTTATTAAATGGAAAATATTATAAAACCCCTCTCAAGGCTTGCAATTATTATACCATGCTATAATGAGGAAGAAGTTTTACCATCAAGCATTAAAACTTTAGAAAATATTTTATTTGATTTAATTAATAAAAGTCTGATTTCATCTGACAGTTTTTTACTTTTTATTGATGATGGCAGCAGGGATTCAACCTGGGAAATTATAAAAAAATATAAAAGAACCTCCGGTTATATTAAAGCAATCCGTTTTTCAAGAAATTTCGGAAATCAAAGCGCAATTTTAGCGGGGCTTAATGAAACAAGAAAATTAAATGCAGATATTATTTTGACAATAGATGCTGACTTGCAGCAGGATGTTAACAAAATTGAAGAATTTATAAAATATTATTATAAAGGTTATGATATTGTTGCAGGTGTTCGCAATAACCAAAAAAGCTACAACTTTATTAAAAGATTTTTTACAAAAGCTTTTTATCAGCTGATTAATTTTTTAGGAGTAAATTTAAAGCCAAATCATTCTGAATTTCGTTTAATAAACAGAAAAACTCTTGATATAATTTCAAATTATAAAGAAAGAAATATCTTTTTCAGAGCATTGTTTAATGAGCTTGGTTTAAAAACAAAATATATTAACTTTGAAGTTTCAAAAAGACAATTTGGCAAAAGCAAGTTTTCATTAAAAAAGCTTTTTGAACTTGCACTTGATGGAATTGTTTCATATTCCACTTATCCTTTAAGAATTGTATTTTTGTCAGGCATCTTCATTTCTTCAATTTCTTTTGTGGTTGCTGTTTTGATTTTGCTTGAACAACTGTTAAAAGTTAATTTAATTTATGATATTCAAATTTTTAAAGTCTGGGTGAGCTTTATTATGGGAGTTCAGATTCTTTGTATCGGTATAATTGGAGAATATATAGGTCAAATTTTATCGGAAGTTAAACAAAGACCGAGATATATTATTCTTGAGGAGATATAATAATGGATGTGAAAGATTTTATTATAAAAAAGAAAAATATAATTTACTTCCTTTTGACTTTAATTGGAATTTATCTTCTTTATTTTCATAATATAGGTTCTTACAAACTTTTAGATGTTGATGAAACAAGATATGTTGATATGTCGGTTGATATGTTCAACAAAGGTGATTTTTCAACTCTTTATTTAAATGGAAAATATTTTTTTGAAAAACCGCCTTTGTTTTTTTGGGTTGAGAGTTTTTTCTTTTTTATTTTTCAAAATTTTAACGAAGCAATTGCAAGAATTCCTATTGCGCTGAGCGCAATAGGTGCGGTTTTTACTTTGTATTTTGCAAGTTTAAAAATGCTTAGTAAAAAATATGCGCTTTTTGCTGCTTTGATTTGTGCAACAAGTTTGGAATTTATAATTTTATCAAAAGTTGCAATTTTAGACATGCTTTTGGCAAGTCTTATCACAATTTCAATTTATTGTGGATTTATGACTTTTTTTGTTTTGGAAAAAAATAAAAAATATTTCTGGTATTTATTTTATATCTTTTGTGCGCTTGCTCTTCTTGCAAAAGGAATCCCGGGCGTTTTGATTCCTTTCGGGGTTATGTTTTTTTCAGGAATTTATACAAAAAAAATAAAAAGTTTTTTTAAAATAGAATATTTTTTGCCGGGATTGATGTTGTTTTTTTTAATCATGCTCCCATGGCACATTACAATGTTAAAAACACATGAGCAATTATTTTTTGATGAATATATTATAAAACACCATATTCTAAGATTTTTAGGCTCAAGTGTAATCCACCGTGACAGACCGTTGTTGTTTTATCTGCCTGTAATATTATGGGGATTTTTCCCGTGGATTTTTTCTTTTATTTCCCTGTTGATTGAAAAAATTTCTGATAAAATTACTAAAAAACAAAATCTAAAAAAGGAAAATTTGTTTATCAGGTTAAATATAATTGCTTCAATTTTTATTTTAATATTTTTTTCAATTTCAGGAACAAAATTAATTACCTATATTTTGCCAATTTACCCTTTTTTATCGGTAATCCTGGCTTCTTATTGGCTTGATGGTAAAACGGGAAAAATGTCTCGGGCATTTAAAATTTCTGCACAAATTTTTAATTTTCTTTTATTATTTTGCGGTTTTAGTGCAATTTTTGCAAATAAAATATTATCTGAGAGTTTGTTTAACGATATTTCGGAACTTGTTTTGCCGATGGTTTTTATTTTTCTTTTTGCAGGGTGCTTTGCGGTTTATTTTACCTATAAAAATAAAAAAACAGGTTTGTTTTTTTCATATGTTTTTTTAATGATTTTTTTGTCAGGTTTTTGTGCGCATAAATTTTTTAATGTTGATTATAAGTTTGGGCAAAATGATTTAATGAAATTTGCACAAATTGCAAAAAAAGAAAATAAAAACATAGCAGCTTATAATACAGGAAAAAAATACAGTCTTTTATATTATTCCGAAAATGATACAGTCGAATTTTTGGGTAAAAATCAAAAAAAAGAATTAATGAAATATTTAAAAGACAAAGATTTTCTACTTGTTTTAAAAAACAAAGATTTAAAAGAAATTAAAAAAATAAAGAATATTAGAAAAATTCAAATCATTGAAAAGGGAAGAAAATATATCTTGATTAAAGGCTATTAAACATTTGCGCGATTAAATTTTTAAAAATTTATTTAATAATAATTTCAAACGTTGTTATTGAAATTAAAAAGAAAGGATTTTTAAAAATGAAAAACAATAATCAAGAAAAAGAAACACTAAAAGAAAAAATGCATTCAACAGGCGAAAAAATTAAAGAAAAAGCTCATGATGTTAAAGAAAATGTTAAAGAAAAAGCAGAAAATGTCAAAGAAAAAATGCATGATGCAAAAGAAAAAATAACAAACAAAATGGACAATGAAAAACATCGCAAAGTTGATTCAAGAAAAGCATAAAATTTAAACCGAGTAATTTTACTCGGTTTATTTTATAATATAGATATTATTTTATGAGGTGGTTAATGAAAAAGATTTTTATGGCTTTAATTTGTTTGATTTTTCAATTTCAAACATTTGCAGCGGATATTTCAAACGAAAGCTTAAATTCTATAACAGATATTCAAAAAAGAATTGATGAAATCGGGTTCAATGTTTTAAATTTGAATAAAATACAAAAAAGAGTTGTGTTTTTGTATGATGAAAAAGAAAAAAAGAACTTTTTAAAAACAAATAAAACTCTTTCAAAAAGACAAGTTGTTTTATATGATGAACTTTATAAAACTTTTGAAATTGATGATGAAATTGCTTGTGTTTTATCCAGAGAAATTTATCTCGCACTTAGAACTTACGATGGAGTTTTTGGCGGAAGATTGGATATGGTTGAAACATTTTTGGGTTCTAAAAAATTTGAACTTGCTGCAGATAAAATTGCGGTCGATTTAGCCGTAAAAGCAGGCTATCATCCTTTGGGATTAATAATTTTTATTAATAAAGCATATCCTGAAAAAAGAAGCGATTTTATTTCAAAACATAATTTGACCTCAAAACGCCTAGCTTGTTTATTTGAATATATAAAAACAAAATACCCGCAATATTTAGAAGAGAATGAAAATAATAATATTTATTTAAAAAATAAATATTATCAGAATTTTCTTTTAACCTCTATTGAAAACAGAAAACAAATTCAACAAAAAATTAAATCAAATTCGGGAGAATGGGGTAAATATGATTAATAAAAATTTAAAATTTCTTTTAATTTTATTAATTTTTTGTTTTTTTGTGTCTGGTGAAATTTTTGCTTATGATTATTCTTCAACAAAATCAGTCCCGATTAAACTTTCAATTTTGCAGGAAATTTCAACAAAAGCTGCTCCGAAAGAAGGACAAAAGCTTGAATTTAGAGTTGTTGATAATGTTTTTTGTGATGGAAAATTAATAATTAAAAAAAACACAAAAGCAAATGCAACTCTTGAAACGATAATAACTTCAGGAATGAACGGGTTTCCTGCGGAAATAATTATCAGAAATTTTGAATTAGCAGATTTGTATGATTCTTCAAATGAAATAAAAATTAAAAACAGCCAATTGATTGATATAATTACAAAAAAAGGACAAAATAGGGCATTGTGGGTCTATCCTTTAAAATGGGCACTTACCCCAATACCCTTTGTGGGTTCTTTGACTAATTTAATAAAAGGTGGACATGCTAAAATAACACCTGAGGAAGTCTTTGTAATTTATTATTATCCTGAATGGGAATAAAGTTTAAAAAACCAGAGATGAAGGGATTCGAACCCTTGGCGGAGTCGCCCCCGCACAGTCGTTCCAGGACTGCACCTTAAACCACTCGGACACATCTCTATGGCTTATTTTGATAGTACAACAAAAAAACACTTATGTAAAGTTTATGGTTTGAGTAATATTTTAGCTTCTTTTGGCTTGTTTTTGAGCCATCTTTTGATTCTTTGTTTTGTAAAATTATCATCAAGCGAGTCTATTCCGTTTTCAAGGAAGTTTTGGGCTATTTCTGCTGCTTTTTGTTTGGTTGAGGCAAATTCTTCCGTTCCTGCGATTTCCCAAACTTTTTTATAATAAGCTTTAAGGGTAATTTCTTCTTTTGAAGTTAAAGTATTTTTCCTTATTTCATCTTCATAATATTCAGGGGTTTTTGATTCTTCCTGTTTTGCTTCCAGGGCTTCAAGCCTGCTCAATTTTTTTAAAATTCTTTGAATTTCTTTATTTTCTTTTGCAATATTTGCCATGACTTCGCGGGTTTTCGGGCACAATGACCATCTTATTGCGGTAAAAAGTGAATTATATGCTTCTTTTTTTGTTGTTTCCTGTTTTTTAATGAATGCTTGTTCTTCTTCTTCAACAAGCGCTTTACTTAATTGATATTCAATTTCAAAACGTTCTTTTTGACTAAATGCTGAAACCAGCTCAAAATAAGCCCTGGTTTCTTCATTGTGTTTTTCAATTTTTCTTTTTAAATCATTTTGTTTTTTTAAATTGTTTTCAATTAATGATATTTCAGAATCGCTTAAAAGCCTTGCTTGCTGTATTTTTTCTTGAATTAACAAATTTAAATCATTATCGTCTATTGATTTGAAAAATTCTCTGTTTTTGGGACTTGTTATATCAATAAATAATTTATTTCCATCCTTTTTTAAGACATTGTTTGAAATAAACTCAATTTTATTTTCGCTTGTTGCTTTGCTTAAAACTTCATAACCTAAAAGATTCTCCAATTCTTCGATGCTCATAATCAAGGGATTGCTTTCTCTTGCAAGTTTTAATACATTTTGTACAACAGGATTTGTTAAATCGATTTTGTTCCCTTTTTGTAATCTGGATTGACTGAAATTATCTTTAAATGTGCAATAAATATGTGCAGCTGTGCCAAAACCGTATTTTCTCAAAGATGCTATAGAAGCTGTTTTTAGGCTTGCGGTTGGAGCTTCGCAAAATGGTTTTGAGTAATTTTGTTCCAGAATTTTTAAATAATTTTTATAATCTTTTATAAATTTTTTGTTAATAGGATTTTTGGTGTCAAATGCAAATTCTCTAACATTTTTATCTATATCAGAATCGCTTAAAATATAATCTTCAAAACCAAACGGAACTAATTGTCCTGATTTAATAAAATTTGATATTTTTTTTGAATCCATGGTTTTATTATTTGCTATAGAGTTGACCAAATCATCATAACTTGTCTTTTTGCCAAAATTTTTGACAAAATCTTCATACATTTCTTTTTCTTCATCTGATTTAAAACAAGCATATTCAATCGTATCACAACACTCATACGGACAAGTTTCGCCTTTTGTTACATCTTTTTCTATATCCTTAGAATCTGTAAAAATTCTAAGCAAACTTAAAGGAACATCGTATTTTAGGGCTGAACCATGCAGCGCAACAATATATGGACTTGATTTTATTTGTTTTAATTTATCTTGACGTGCTAAATTAACATCAAACAAAAATGCAATTTCAGGATTTGTTTTTTGATATTGTATAAATTTTTCGAGTTTTTTAATTGTGTCTTTTTTTGCTGCTATTTTTTCGTCAAGATTTTCATCAAAGTTTTGAATTTGATTTTTTATTTTTGTTATTGTACATTTTGCATATTTTACCTGCGATTTATTGCCGCCATCTTCCTTTTCACAATCTTGCTGTGCTTTAGCAAGTTTTTCTTCAAGTTTTTGTTTTTCATAAGGAGCATCTTTAATCAAAGTTTCAATTTCTGTTTCAAGTTTTTGGATGCTTTCCTGTGCGCTTGCAGGTGTTTGAAGCTGAAAGGAATCTTTTTTTAAGTTCCCTTTGAAATTGATTTTTTGATTAAAAAACGGGGAATTGTTTGTTTTATTTATAGAAAATGCATTTTTTGCAAATAAATTATTTAATTTAATACTCATATCACACCTTATCAACATTGTTATATTTAATAAAGTATTTTGAATGAAAAAAATTGCTAGCCTTGAAAAAGTTCATCAATCGCAATTGCTCTGTTTTTCCACAGATGATTTTTATGGGTGATTTCTTGTGCGGTTTTTGCTTTTTGGGCACGTTTTTCTTTGTTTTCAAGGAAATATTGCGCTTTTTGTTCAATATCTTCAAAGGTTGCATGGTTAAAATATGCAAAATTATCTTGAAATTCATTTTGGATTGATGGTGTCATGCTGACTAAATTAAAAGTTCCAACACTTGCTGCGTTTAAAAATCTCTCATGTAATCCGTGGTTTAATTGCGGAATTTGACAATGCAGTGAAATTTTTGAATTTTCCATAATTTTAATACTTTCTTTAATGTCTGCCCTGCCTTTATATTCTACTTTTCCTCTGATATATTTTTTCCATAGTTCGCTTCCGAAAACTTTAACGTTAAAATTTGACAATGATTGAATCATTTTGACTTTTTGTTTTTGTTCAACAATTGATGTTACAAAGTCAAAAAGAGCAATATATTCACCTATTTTTAAATCAATATTGCAAACGGGTTTTATTATGTTGTAAAGCTCAAAAAACGTTGAATTAGGCTTTTTTGATACAATTTCAATAAGTTCAACTACAAGTCCGTATAAAATTTTGTTCTCTTTTGAATTTTTAAGTGTTTCAAGCTTGTTTTCAAAATCATATAGAGATGAAAAAAGAACAATATCATTTTCTTTTTCGTCTTCTTTGATTCCCGTCTGCGCCCATAAATCCTTATCTGTTGCATGGGGCATGTACATGTATTTTAATTTTGGAAGATAAAATTTGCTCACTTCATAATCAGCAGGCGTAACATTAAAACATAGAAAGTTTTCAAATTCTTGGTATTTTTGAACTACGAAAGAGTTTTTTTGAAAAATTGAATCTACACTCCAAAAAATACTTATTGCATTTGATTTTAAAACATTTTCCCAATGTATTTGTCCTGCGGCGTTAAAACCAATTGCAACATCAAAATGTATATTTTTTTCCATGCACTCATCATAAGAAAATGCCTTGAAACCCGCTTCTTTAAATCCTTTTAAAAGCCCTCTCAAAAAAGAGGATAAGACATTATAAACACCGCCTTGTTGTATTTCCCCGTCATAAATTGCATAAACTATATCTTGCAAAACTTTCTCCCCTTTGCTTTTGTATTATTTTAACCGTTGGTTTCTTTTTTAGCCTGCTGCCAGAGTTTGTCGTATTCTTCAAAAGTCAAATCTTTTAGCGGCTTTTGGCTTAAATCTTCAAGTTTATTAAATCTTTTGACAAACTTTTGATTTGCCTTTGACAATGCTGTTTCTGGGTCAATATCGTCCCATCTTGCAACGTTAACCAGCGAAAATAAGATATCTCCAAATTCTTCTTCTTTTTCTTCAATCGTTTTTGCGCGTTTAAATTCGTCAACTTCACTTAAAAAACAATCAAAAACCTGATTTTTATTTTCCCATTCAAACCCTGCTCTTACTGCTTTTTTGGATATTTTCATTGCTTTTAAGAGTGCGGGTAAAAGCGAGGGGATTCCATCCAGCGTTCTTTTTCTTTCTTTTTTTTCCTGCGCTTTTAATTCTTCCCAGGTTGAGAGGATTTTTTTTGTATCTTGTGTTTGATTTTTATTTCCGAAAACATGCGGATGCCTGTGGATTAATTTATCGTTTAAGGTTTTTGCAACATCTTGAATATTAAATGCGTTTTCATCATCTGCAATTTGTGCATGTAATAAAACCTGCAGCAAGACATCTCCAAGTTCTTCTTTTATGTGTTCGTTATTATTTTCATCAATTGCTTCTGCTGCTTCATAGGCTTCTTCAAGCATGTTTTGCCTTATTGTTTGGTGTGTTTGTGCTCTATCCCATGCGCATCCCACGGGCGAGCGGAGGATTTTTATTGTTTTGATTAATTCTTCTAAATAATTTTTATCCATTTTAAAATCTGTCTGATTACTCCACAAATTAATTTTTTATTTTATTATATCTTTAATTACGCTTTTATGTAAAGAAAAACACTCAAAGATTAACATTTAAAAGCCTAAAGCTTTACTCGCCATATTTTTAAGATAAAATTAAAATATTGTTTAGTTTAATTGGAGGAAAAATGGAGAATCTTCATACGCTTGTTCACGACAATGCGATTCTAATCAGCGCAATTATTCTTCTTATTTCTTATGTTTTTATTGCATGGGAAAAAATTTCAAAAGTAGTTATTGCGCTTTTAGGTGCTTCGCTTACTTTGTTTTTGGGGCTTTTGGCAACAGAAAAAGGAGGCGAGAGCGGCGGGTATTTTATTTCGTTTGTTGATTTTAACGTTATATTTTTGCTTGTATCAATGATGATAATTGTTCACATTGCTTCAAAATCAGGCATGTTTACCTGGCTTGCTAATGAAATTTTAAAAAAAACAAAAGGCAGACCAAAGCTCGTTTTGGCATCTTTGGCTGTTTTTACAGCTGTTGCTTCGGCTTTTTTGGATAACGTTACAACGGTTATTCTTGTTTTACCGATAACATTTGCCGCTTGTAAATTATTGGATATTAATCCGATTCCTTTTTTGATAACGGAAATTTTTTGTTCAAATATCGGTGGTACGGCAACATTAATCGGCGACCCGCCGAATATCATCATTGGTTCTGCTGCAAATTTTAGTTTTATGGATTTTGTTAAAGAATTAACAGGCATTGTTTTAGTTATAATGTTTATCATTATCGGATTGATGATTTTTATTTATCGTAAAGATTTAAAATCTTCCGCAGACAAAATGGAACTTGTTGGAAAAATAGATAATTCAAACACAATAACTGATATGAAACTTGCGCTTCGTGCAGGGTTTGTGCTTTTGTTTGTAATTTTAGGTTTTATATCTCATGATGTTACTCATATTCCAACATTTTTAATTGCTATGATTGGCGCATCAATTTTAATGATATTTGAAAAGCCTGCAGAGATTTTGGTTGAAGTCGAATGGAATACCATATTCTTTTTTGTCGGTTTGTTTATTATAATTGGCGGCTTGGAACATTCAGGCGGTATTGAATTGATGGCATCAGGACTTTTGAAAATTACCCAAGGCTCGCAAGAAGCTACTTCTATGATTATCCTTTGGGCTTCGGGAATTTTATCAGGAATTATTGATAATATTCCATATACCGCAACAATGGCGCCGATGATTGCATCAATTGAAGAAACAATGGGACATGCTTATGCACATCCTTTGTGGTGGAGTTTGTCGCTTGGCGCATGTTTGGGCGGAAATATGACAATAATCGGTGCTGCCGCTAATGTTATTGTTTCTGAAAATGCCCATAAAGCAGGTCATCCAATTTCATTCTTGTATTTCTTGAAATATGGTATAATTGTAACTATGATATCTTTAGCAATATCAACAGTTTACATATATTTCAGATTTTTAATTCATAATTAAGTGAAAGCCTCATGATTATTGAAGATAACAATCAAAATTCTCACGAAAAATTAGTTGAAAAAAAAGCACCCAAAGCAAGAAAAAACTCTTCTTTGAGTGCTTCTTCAATAAAATTTGAAGATAATTATGAAAAAAATATCCGCCCTTTGACTTTTGATGATTATATCGGTCAAAGTTCAATTAAAAATACTCTTAAAATTTCAATAGAAGCTTGTAAAAAAAGAAATTCACATCTTGATCATCTTTTGTTTTATGGGCCTCCGGGTCTGGGTAAAACAACGCTTGCCGGAATTATTGCAAATGAATTAAAGGCTCAAATAAAAATAACATCTGCCCCTTCAATAGAGCGTCCGCGTGATATTATCGGAATTTTGATGCAATTAAGAGATGGAGATGTTTTATTTATTGATGAAATACACAGATTAAATAAAATTGCCGAAGAAATCTTATATCCTGCAATGGAAGATTTCTCTCTTGATTTAACTGTCGGAAAATCTCAAAGTGTTAAAACGATGAGAATTCCGATGGCAAAGTTTACACTAATCGGAGCAACAACAAAAGCAGGAGCGCTTTCAGGACCTTTAAGAGATAGATTTGGAATAATTCACAGACTTGAATTTTACAAAATTGAGGAATTGGCGCAAATTGTCAAAAGAACAGCAAAAATCATGAATTTTGAAATTGATGATAACGGCGCAATAGAAATCGCAAAACGTTCGCGTTTAACCCCAAGAATCGCAAACAGGCTGGTTAAACGCTGTGCTGATTGGGCAATTGTTAAAGGAGACGGTAAAATTACTTATGAAATTGCACTAAAAGCACTTGAATCATTAAATATTGATGATTCAGGACTGGATTCTACAGAT
>CAPYQR010000043.1:8549-11203 GCA_948742005.1 uncultured bacterium | reverse complement strand
CGAGGGGAAAAAACCGCTTCTTGTCGCTTTGGATGTTTATCGTCCTGCCGCTATTGCACAATTAAAAACATTAGCGGATGATAACAATATTGATTTTTATTCTTTGGATAATGAAAAAGATGTTGTTAAAATTGCAAAATCGGCGTTTAACTTTGCAAAAGAAAACAATAACACAATTTTGATTTTTGATACTGCGGGAAGATTAGAACTTGATTCTGATATGATGGCAGAACTTGTTTTAATAAACCACAGCTTTGAAATAAACGAAAAACTGCTTGTTGTTGACTCTATGATTGGTCAGGCTGCGGTTGATGTTGCGCTTAATTTTAATGAACAAATAGGAATAGACGGCGTCATTTTAACAAAACTTGACGGCGATACAAAAGGCGGCTGTGCGCTAAGCATTGTCCATTCAACAAATAAACCGATAAAATTAATCGCAGCGGGAGAAAATATTGAGCCTTTAGAAGATTTTCACCCATACAGAATGGCAAACAGAATTCTTGGAATGGGCGATATTGTAACGCTTGTTGAGCGTGCTCAAAAAAATATTGATATCAAAGAAGCGCGCATTCTTGAAGAAAAAATGCTCAAGGCGGAATTTTCCTTTGAAGATTTTTTAAAAATTCAAAAACAAATAAAGGCTCTTGGCTCTTTCGGGGGTATTTTATCTATGCTTCCTTTGGGAATTTCAAAAGACGATTCGGATAAAATCACTCATCAAAGCGAAAAACAATTCAAAAGAATTGAAGTTTTAATTCAATCAATGACACCCGAAGAGCGCAAAAACCCGAATCTTTTAAACGCATCAAGAAAAAAACGCATAGCAGCAGGCGCAGGCGCAGATATCAACGAACTAAACGCATTTTTGTCACAATTTGAAATGATGAAAAAAATGATGAAAGGCATGGGTGCTTTTAAAAACACAATGAAATCAAAAAAAGGAAAAATGCCTTTTCCGTCAATGCCGAAGTTTCCGTTTTAAAAGGTTAAAAAGCGCAAAAGGAGTTTAGTTAATGAGGATAATAATTTTTGGCGCAAATGAAATGGCTTCGGCTCTTGCAACGGAGTTTTTTGAAGAACATGATGTTATTGTTATTGATCCCAATCAAAAAAACCTTGAAGCTTTTTCAAGGCTGGATGTTGGAATAATTTGCGCGGATGCTTTAAATATCCAGACCCTTAAAAATGTCGATATTCAATGCGCGGATGCTTTTATTGCCTGTTCAAATAATGACGAATCAAATATTCTTGCATGTCTTGCTTCAAAACAAATTTCATCTGCTCAAACCATCTGCTTTGTAGCAAAAAAAGAATCTCTTCAAAGCATTAATTATTTAAAAGATGAATATAAAACAGGCTACGCACAAAGCATTGAAAGTGTCATTTGGCCGCAAAACCTGCTTGTTGAAGAAATTTTCAGAATAATCACAGTTCCAAAAGCAGTTGATGTTGAAAACTTTGCACACGGGCAGGCAAGACTTTTTGAATATCGAATAAAAGAAGATTCCGAGCTTTTAAATAAGAAATTAAAAGACTGTTATTTTAATTCAGAAGTTTTAGTTGTCGGAATCGTCAGAAATGAAGAACTTTTTATCCCTAACGGAAACAGCGAATTTTTATTAAACGATAAGGCAATTTTGATGGGCACACCTGTAGGGCTTGATATTATGGCGGGAGTTTTATTTGATAAGCAGGAAAAAGTTAAAAAAATCGGGATTATTGGTGGCGGAACAGTCGGGTTTGATTTGGCGCAGACATTAGAAAAAACTTCGACAAAAATTAAATTAATTGAAAATAATTATGAAAGATGCGAGTTTTTGTCGCGTGAACTCAAAAAAACCCTTGTTTTAAACGCCTCAGGAACAAGTTTAGATATTTTAGAAGAAGAAGAAATCGGAAAATGTGACGTTATTGTTGCAATTACAAACAATGATGAAAAAAATCTCCTTTGTTCGCTTTTAGCAAAACAATTAGGTGCAAAAAAAGTCATAACAAGAGTTTCCCAGGACACAACAGCAAATCTTTTTGAACGTGTCGGCGTTGACGTAGCGATTTCACAACGCGAAGCCTGCGTTAATGAAATTAAAAACAGAATTATTGATTCACGAGCAGGCGTTATTGCAACGGTTGAGCGCGGGCAAGGAGAAATTTTAGAAATACAGCTAAATCCTGATTTTATTCAAAAACCTTTATGCGAAATCAAAATCCCGCATCCTTGCGTAATTGCAATCGTAAGACGCGGCTCAAAAGTTATTATCCCGAAAGGACAAACGATGATTTGTGCGAACGACAGCTTAATGATTTTCACAAAATCAGAAGATGTTGCAAAAATTAAGGAATATTTTAAATAATGCGCTATGGTTTAATTTTAAATATTATCGGTTCTATTTCAAGATATATCGGAATAATGTTTTTAATCCCGATTTTAGCAGCACTTCTTTTAAAAGAAAATTCACAGATAATTCCTTTTTTAACAGCAGGGATTGTTTCTTTTTTATTGGGATTTTTGTTTACCTTAAAAAAAGCTTCGCAAAAAGATATTGATAACATCAAAAAATCTGAATCTTTGGCGCTTGTTTTCTTTTTATGGTTATTTTTTGGAATAATATGCACAATTCCTTATTTATTTTACGGATTTAACTTTTTAGATT
>CAPYQR010000043.1:5754-8539 GCA_948742005.1 uncultured bacterium | reverse complement strand
ATTCAAGATTTTTCAAGTTATCCGAAAACCTTGTTTTTTTACCGTTCACTAACGCAATGGTTCGGCGGAATGGGAATTGTGGTTTTATTTATTGCAGTTTTGCCAAAAATTGCAGTCGCAGGAAGACAAATGTTTTATGCTGAAGCTCCTGCACCAACAGAAGACAAAGCAACACCGAGAATCCGCTACACAGCAAGCTGGCTTTGGGGATTATATCTGACTTTTACTATCATTGAAGCAATTATTTTAAAATTTTTAGGTTTAGGATTTTTTGATTCAATAATAACTTCACTATCAACTATTGCAACAGGCGGTTTTTCACATTTGCCGCACAGCATTTTAGGCTATCACAGCACGAGTGTTTCAATTTGCGTTTTAATTTTTATGTTTATTGCAGGGATAAATTATATTCTAATTTATCGAAGCTTGAGAAACAAAAAATTCAGCCCTTTCTTAAAAAGCGAAGAATTCCGTGCTTATGTAGGTATTACACTATTTTTAACAATCTTGCTTGCAATAAGCTTGTATTTTAATACCCATGAAAATATTTTTAAATCGATTTTAAATTCCTCTTTTCAAATCGTTACCACAATGACTTCAACAGGCTTTGCGATTGATAATTATATAAATTGGGATGCAACAAGCAAAGTTATCTTATTTATCGCTTTTTTCACAGGCGGCTGTGCAACATCCAGCTCAGGCGGAATTAAAATTATACGTCTTGTTTTTATTTTTAAATATTTAAAAAGAGAATTAAATAAAATTATTCATCCGCAAGCAGTTTACCCAATAACTCTGGAGGGAAATTTTATTAATAATGATGTTGTATCGCAAATGGTTGCTTTTATTCTTTTTTATTTTGCAATTTTTGCGCTTTGTTCCTTTTTTGTTGTTTTAATTGAAAATAATACAACAATCGCACTTTCATCCTGTGCTACAGCAATTGCAAACATTGGACCTGCTTATGGTCCAATTGGGCCTATGGATAATTTTCATCATTACATTATTTAACAAAATGGATTTTAATTTTTTTAATGCTGATTGGAAGGCTGGAGATTATTCCTTTTTTAGCAATATTGAACAAAGATTTATGGAAAGATTAAAATTTAATGGATAAAAAAGAAAAATTAAAAATAATTTTCATCGGTGTTCCTGATATGGCGCTGATTTGTCTTTCTAATTTATTAATCAAAAAATTTAATATCATAGGTGTTGTTCCGCCGGAAAAAAGCAATGATGCATATTTTCCTTTTAAGAATTTTGTTGAATCAAAAAACTTAAATTTTTTAGAATTTGTTGAATCTCCAAACGAAAAAAATTACATCAAAAAAATCAAAGATTTAAACGCAGACATTGGTGTCTGCTGTTCTTATAATATAAAGTTGAGCAAAGAATTTCTATCCTCAACACGTCTTGGATTTATCAACTGCCACCCTTCTCTTTTGCCGCAATATCGCGGCGCAATGCCTTATTTTCACATAATTAATAATGGTGAAAAAACCTCAGGAATCACACTTCATTTTATGGATGAAAAATTTGACACAGGAGATATAATTTATCAAGAAAAATTTGAAATCCTTGACTATGAAACCATGGGAATTTTATTCAACCGCACGACTTATATGCTTAATGATGCTTTAATTGAAACTTTAGAAAAAATTGAACGCGGGGAAGAAATTAAAAGGTTTCCCCAAAGAAAAATACAAAACCCGATAAAAGCGCCAAAAGTCGATGGAAATTTCAGGGTTAATTGGAGCGATGATGTTGAAAATATCGAAAAATTAATAAGAGCAGCAAACCCGTTTTTTTCTGTTTGGACAACTTTCCGCTCAACAAGTTTAAAAATTTTAAAAGCGCATATTTATAAATTTAATGATGAAAAATGTAACTATGGAAAAATTTATAAAGCAGATGAAGATAATTTTATAATACGGGCAAAAAACGGACTCTTAGCGCTTGATGTTTTTCAAATCGGAACGTGGGGCGTTTTTGAAACAAAAGATTTTTACAAAACTTTCAGCGCACAATGTGATGAATTTTTAAGGTAATAAAAACAAGAGGTGAATAAAATGACAAAAATAAAACCCGAAAAACTTAATTTTTTAACCGCCGGAATCCCATCTTGCGCTAAAGATTATTCAAATGCGTTTGAAAAACTGGATTCTTTAGGGCTTGACGGTTTAGAAGTTGAATTTGTCCATGGTGTCCGCTATAGCGAAAAAACAAGGGAAAATATTTTAAACCGCAAAGACAAATTAATAACGCACCATGGTCCTTATTATATCAATTTAAACGCAAAAGAAGAAGATAAAATACAAGCAAGCATTAAACGCGTTTTAGATACAGCACGCGCAGGCAAAGATTTAGGTGCTTATTCAATAACTTATCATGCGGCATTTTATCTTGGAGATGATAAAAAGACCTTAATGGAGCGTTTAATTAAACGTCATGAAATTATTATTAATACATTAGCCGAAGAAGAAAATGACATTTGGATTCGCCCTGAAACAACAGGCAAAAAAAGCCAATGGGGAGAATTAGAAGAAATTATAGAGTTATCTAAAAACTTTTCACAAATTCTTCCTTGTGTTGATTTTGCACACATCCATGCCCGCGAAAACGGAAAATTTAACACTTATGACGAATTTTGTTCTGCTTTAGAACTTATCGGCAACGAATTAGGTGAAATTGCACTTAATAATTTCCATGGACACGCGGCAGGGATAAAATATTCAGA
Organism: uncultured bacterium; assembly: GCA_948742005.1. Lineage (GTDB taxonomy): Bacteria > Cyanobacteriota > Vampirovibrionia > Gastranaerophilales > Gastranaerophilaceae > RUG14156. Next base: position 5,802 of record CAPYQR010000043.1, on the reverse strand, counting down.
AAAAGGCGAAAAAAACCATTTAATTTTTGAAGAAAGCGATTTTAATTA